>DATFMD010000071.1:0-8827 GCA_035267125.1 Nitriliruptoraceae bacterium
GACGCGACGGATCTCCAGCTTCGCCAACTGCCCGCCGCTGACGATGCCCACCAGGGCGCCGACCCAGCCGCTGCCCTCGGCCGCTGCCGGGAACGTGACGAGCGACTTGCCGCCACGCTCGAGCAGCACCGCCGGCACGCCATCCACCAGCACGACGCGGGCCCCGGCCGACCGGGACGGTCGTCCCTGCGTCGGCGGCCACGGCAGTGCCGCGCCATACGGCTGGGCGGGATCGGCGGCCGCGAGCACGACGACGTCGCCGTCACCGGACTCGCGGTGGTCGCGGAGGCGGTCGACCACACCGGGCACGGCGAACTGGGCGGCGCCGAGGCCGGCCACGAACCAGCCGCGGCGCACCGCGCCGTTGCCCTCCATCACCTTGAGGACCGGGTAGACGGAGGCGTAGCCACCGCGCACCTTCTCCGCCCGGGTGCCTTCCCCGGTGACCACACCGTGTCGTTCGAGCAGCCGCTCGGCGATCGTGGTCGCAACCCGGGTCTCGTCCGGCACCGGCGTACGCACCTGCGTCGTGAGCCACCAGCGCCCACCCACCGAAGGCGGCCCCAGCCGGCGCAGGCGACCCGGACGTGGTCGGCCCCGCCGGCTGCGTCGACCGGTCGGCGACGACGACGCCAGGCCACGGACGGGGGCGAAGCCGTCGTTGGTCACCTCACCCGCCCACACCAGGTCCCACAGGGCGGCCACGACCTGGTCCTGGTCGGCCACCCCGGACGCGGCGAACAGGTCCGGCCAGAACGACGCGCCCGCCCGCCGCAGGTGCGCCCGCAGCGCATCGTGGATGGAACCCGCTGGGTCGGCGGTCTCCTCGCCCGACGCTTCCGCGGAAGCGCCATCGCCCACGGCCGCCGATTCCGCAGACGCACTGGCACCAAGCACCGAGTCGTCGCCGGCACCGCCCAGCGCCGGCACCACGGCGGCCACGCTGTCGCGGAAGCACAGCACCACACGACCGTCGTTGGCGCCGATGGAGTCGACGCCCAGCCACACCACCTCGCCCGTGGCCATCACCGCGTCGAGGTCTGCCGGGTGGTAGTCGGCCACGCGGGCCGGGAGGACGTCGGCCTCCAGGATCGAGGCCGGGATCGGCACGCCCTCCAACTGGGCGATGGCGTCCAGCAACGCGTCGCCACCGCGGCGTGGGGACCCCACGTGGTGCCACGACAGCAGGAAGCGGGCGTAGGCATCCGGTTCCACCGGTTCGACCTCGCGCCGCAACGCGGCCAGCGACCGCTGCCGCAACCGCCGCACCACCCCTGCGTCGCACCACTCCGACTGCGTTCCGGCCGGCCGGAACGCCCCGTGCAACACGCGGTCCCGGGCGGCCAGCCACTGGAGCGCGGCCTCGACCCGTGGCCGCGGGATGCCCAGCCGCTGGGTGACGTCACTGGCAAGGAACGGGCCGTGCGTGCGCGCGTACCTCGACACCAGGTCTGCCAGCGGATCGTCGACGGGATCGGTGAACGCGGCCGGCAGCCCCGGTGGCAGCGCCACGCCGATGGCGTCGCGCAGGCGGGCGGCGTCCTCCGCGGCCGCGATGCGGACTTCGTCGGCGACCCCCACCTCGATGGCCCGACGAGCGGCGAGCAGCTCATCGATCCACGCCATGGGGTCCTCGCCGGCCGGAGGACGACACCGGGCGGCGATCTCGGTCCGGGTCAGGTCACCCAGGTCGACGAGCAGGTCGTGGAGGGCGTCGAGGTTGCGGGCACGACGGTCGGTGCCGACGTCGGGGTCCAGCGGTTCGAGTCGTTGCAGTTCCACCTCGAGAGCGACCAACACGTCCGGGTCGACCAGGTCACGCAGTTCGTCGCCGCCCAGCAGTTCCCGCAACAGGTCGGGATCCAGCGACAGCGCTGCCGCGCGCCGCTCGGCCAGCGGCGCGTCGTAGTCGTACATCCACTGGCCGACCCAGGAGAACAGCAACGACGCCGCGAACGGGGACGCCTGGTCGGTGTCCACGGCAACCAGGCGCACGGTTCGTGACTGCAGGTCGCGCAGCAACTGCCGCAGTGCCCCGATCTCGAAGCGGTCCCGCAGGATCTCGCGCGTGGACTCCAGCAGCATCGGGAAGCTGGGATGGCCACTGGCGACCTGCAGCAGGTTGGCGGCCCGCTGGCGCTGCTGCCACAGGGCGGTGCGCTGGCCGGGCCGCCGCTTGGGCAGCAACAGGGCGCGTCCCGATGCCTCGCGGAAGGTCGTGGTGAACATGGCGGTGCCGGCCAACTGGGCCGTGACCAACGACTCGACCTCGTCGGGGTCCACCAGGAACATGTCCAGGTCGAGGTCGTCCGCGGCCGCCTGGAGGCGCACCACGATGCCGTCGTCGGTCCACATCACCTCGGGGTCCAGGCCGGCATCCGACAACTGCCGCTCCAGCGCCATCGCCCACGGCGCGTGCACGCGCGCGCCGAAGTGGCTCAGCAGGCACACCCGCCAGTCGCCCAGTTCGTCGCGGAAGCGCTCGACCACGATGGTGCGGTCGTCGGGCAGCGTGCCGGTGACCTCGAGTTGTTCGGCCAGGTAGCCCAGCAGGTTGTCGGCCGCCCAGTCGTCGAGGTCGTGGTCGTCACGCAGTCGCTGGCGGGCCGCATCGGCGTCCAGGCCCGCGACCTCGCGCACGAACGTGCCCATGGCGACGCCGAGCTCGTGGGGCCGACCAGGGCCCTCGCCGTGCCAGAACGGCATCTTGCCGGGACGTCCGGGCGCCGGCGTGACCACCACGCGGTCGTGGGTGATGTCCTCGATGCGCCAGGTCGAGGCACCCAGCAGGAAGGTCTCCCCCGCACGCGACTCGTGGACCATCTCCTCGTCGAGTTCGCCGACCCGCCCCCCGTCGGGCAGGAACACCCCGTAGAGGCCGCGGTCGGGAATCGTCCCGGGGTTGGTGACGGCCAGGCGTTGCGCCCCGGGCCGGGCGGTCAGCACGTCGTTGATCCGGTCCCATGTGATCCGTGGGCGCAGTTCGCTGAACTCGTCGGACGGGTAGCGCCCGGCGAGCAGGTCGAGCGTGGCCGCCAGGACGTCGTCGGTCAGGTCGACGAACGGCGCCGCCCGGCGCACGACAGCCGCGAGATCGTCGACCGTCCAGTCGTCCATCGCCACCATGGCCACGACGTGCTGGGCCAGCACGTCCAGCGGTACCCGGGGGTACTGGCTCGATTCGATGCCGCCGTCGTGCATGCGCTCCGTGACCACGGCCAGTTCCAGCAGGTCGCCGCGATAGCGCGGGAACAGCCTGCCACGCGAGGGCTCACCCACCTGGTGACCGGCCCGACCCACCCGCTGCAGCCCCCGCGCCACCGCACCCGGTGAGCCCACCTGCACCACCAGGTCGACCGCGCCCATGTCGATGCCCAGTTCCAGTGACGACGTGGCGACCAACCCACGCAACGTGCCGGACTTGAGTTGGTCCTCGACCAGGCCACGGCGATCCTTGGACAACGAGCCGTGGTGGGCGAGCACGAGGTCGTCCACGCGCATGTCCAGCGCCGCCACAACCTCGTCGGGAAGGTCGGGATCCTGGGGATCGAGTGCGTCCGGGTCCACCCCCAGTTCACGCAGGTGGTCACCTCGCACCCGTGCGGTCCACAGGTCGTTGAGGCGCGACGCCAGCCGCTCGGCCAGGCGCCGGGAGTTGACGAACACGATCGTCGATCGATGTTCCAGCACCAGGTCGAGCAGGCGGGGGTGGATCGCCGGCCAGATCGACTTGCGGACTGGGGCTGCGGCAGCCGGGCCCGCCAGCAGGTCCGGCTCGGCGATCACCTGGCCCAGGTCCGACATGTCCTCGAGCGGGCCGATGACCTCCAGGTCCAGTTCCTTGGACACGCCGGCGTCCACGATCGTGACGTCGCGCGCCTCCCGCCGTGGCCCATCACCATCCGGTCCCTCGCCGCCGCCAACCGTCCCGTCGGCGTCGCGGTGGCCGCCCAGGAACCGTGCCACCTCGTCCAGGGGACGCTGGGTGGCCGACAGGGCGATGCGCTGGGGCGGGCGGAACTCCTGGTCGCGTTCGCGCGCGCCGCGAGCAACCTCCTCCTCGAGTCGTTCCAGTGACAGGGCCAGGTGGCTGCCCCGCTTGGTGGTCACCATGGCGTGGATCTCGTCGATGATGACGGTGTCGACGTCGCGCAGGGTCTCGCGGGCGCGGGAGGTCAGCAGCAGGTACAGCGACTCGGGGGTGGTGATCAGCACGTCCGGCGGCGTGCGCGCCATGCGCTGGCGATCACGTTGTTCGGTGTCGCCGGTGCGGATCCCGACGTCCAGCGGCCGAAACGGCTCGTCGAGACGTTCCGCCGCCAGCTGGATGCCGCGCAACGGTGCCCGCAGGTTGCGCTCGACGTCGACGGCCAGCGCCCGCAACGGGGAGATGTAGAGGACCTTGAGACGGCGCTTCTTCTCGGGTTCCGGAGCGGTGACCAGCCGGTCGATGGCCCACAGGAACGCGGTCAGGGTCTTGCCAGAGCCCGTCGGGGCCAGGATCAGCGTGTGCTCGCCGTCGGCGATGGCCGGCCAGCCCTGCGCCTGGGCCGCCGTGGGCGCCACGAACGTGGTCGAGAACCACGCCGACACCGCAGGCGAGAACCGCTCCAGCACGGCGTGCTCGCGTGCTGCAGTCGCCGTGTCCGTCGACCTGGGAGTGGAGGAAGTCATCGTCCGCCGAGGCTATCCCCCACCCCCGACACCGCCCCCACCGGCTCTCCTCACAGCTCGCTGGACCTTCCCAAGTGAGCAGCAAGGCACGCCCAGCCGAACACCCGACCGAGCTCAGAACAGGCGGAGGTGGACGTCCTCCTCGTCGCGCAGGGCGGCAAGGTCGACCTCGACCCAACCGATCCCGCGCGAGGTGGCCAACACGCGGGCCTGGGGCTTGACGATCGTGGCTGCCAGGATTCCTCGGACGGGCGCCAGCAGCGGATCTCGTTCCATACGCTCGAGATAGCGCGTGAGTTGCTCGACGCCGTTGATCTCGCCGATGCGCTTGACCTCCACCGCCACGGCCTGCCCGTCGGTGTCACGGCACAGCAGGTCGACCGGACCGAGGTCGGTCGGAAACTCCCGGCGCACGAGCGCGAGGCCCTCCTCGACGTGGTCGGGATGGTCGGCCAGCAACTCCTGCAGGTGCTTCTCGACCCCGTCCAGCGTGAGCCCACGCTCGGTGTCCAGCGCGTGGTCGAACTCTGCCAGCACTTCCTCGATGTGGATGGTCAGCACGTCGCCGCTCGAGTTGGTGACCGTCCACAGCCCATCGTCCTCGACCAGCGTGTTCGGCGCGTTCATCCAGTTCAGGGGCTTGTAGGCACCGATGTCGGCATGCAACGCGACGCAGCCATCGGCCTTGACCATGATGAGCCGGACACCGGACGTCAATGTCGACGACAGGCGACCGTCATAGGTCGCCGTGCAGCGGGCCACGATCATGCGCATGGCGCCACACGCTATCGCCATGGGCAGGGAGGTGATCGCGTCGAAACGGCATGGACTGACACCTCATCGATCGAGTCAACAGGGCGAGAGGCCATCCTGGTCTGCCGATACGATTGGCGACCCGCCACCGCCCACAGTCCGAGGTTCCACCCATGTCGTTGCGTGTCGGACTGGTCGGGCTGCCAAACGTGGGCAAGTCCACGCTCTTCAATGCCGTGTCCCGGGCAGGGGCCCTGGCCGCGAACTTCCCGTTCGCCACGATCGACCCCAACGTGGGCACCGTGCCGGTGCCCGACGACCGCCTCGATCGCCTCAGCGAACTGTCGGAGTCGGCCAGGACCATCGCCACCACGATCGAGTTCGTCGACATCGCCGGGCTCGTTGCCGGGGCGAGCCAGGGCGAGGGCCTGGGCAACCAGTTCCTGGCCCACATCCGCGAGGTGGACGCGATCTGCCACGTCGTGCGTGCGTTCGACGACCCCGACGTCATCCACGTCTCCGACACCGTCGACCCGATCCGCGACATCGAGATCATCGACACCGAACTCGTCCTCAAGGACCTCGACGCCGCCGAGAAGCGACTGGAGCGACTCGGGCGCACCGCCAAGTCGGGTGACCGCGACGCGGTGGCCAACAAGGAGGTTGCCGCTCGACTCGTGGACCACCTCGGCGATGGCCAGCCCGCCCGCACCTTCGACTTCGGCGGGGCCGACGAACTGCGGCGCGAACTGTCCCTGCTCACCGACAAGCCGGTGCTGTACGCGGCCAACGTCGCGGAGGACGACCTGCCCGACGGCGGCGCCATGGTGGACGCCATCAGGGACATTGCCCACGGCCAGGACGCCGAGGTCGTCGTGATCTCTGCCCAGGTCGAGGCCGAGCTGTCGGAGTTGTCCGACGACGAGCGCAGTGAGTACCTCCAGGAACTGGGGCTGTCCCGCTCGGGGCTGGAACGCCTGATCGCCTCGGCCTACGACCTGTTGGGCCTGATCACCTTCTTCACGACGGGACCCAAGGAGACGCGGGCGTGGACGGTGGCCCGCGGCACCCTGGCGCCGTCCGCCGCCAGCAAGATCCATTCCGACATCGAACGGGGCTTCATCCGCGCCGAGGTGATCAGCTTCACCGACTTCGACCGCCTGGGTTCCGAAGCAGCCGCCCGCGACGCCGGCCGCCTCCGCTCCGAAGGCAAGGACTACACCGTCAAGGACGGTGACACAATCCATTTCCGCTTCAATGTCTAGGAAGGCGCCACGCAGAACGAGCCTGCGAGTTCTGCAACCTGCCGGAGCCTGCGACGGCAGGCGGTGACACAATCCATTTCCGCTTCAATGTCTGACATCCAGCCACGCAGAAGGAGCGCAGCGAGTTCTGCAACCTGCCGGAGCCCGCGAGGGCAGGCATCCACTTCCGGTTCAATGTCTGACCACAGCAGCAACGAGGAGCACGCCATGTCCCGCACCGAACCCATCACCCGCCTCGAAGTGGCAGCGTGCCCGACCCATCGCGTCGAGGTCCGCCACTACTCCTCGCATGCCGTGGGCTGCGACTGCCTGACCGACACCAAGCGCGAGGAGTTGTCCCAGCGACTGGACAAGGCGCGGGCGGAAGGCAACCCGTTGGCCGACATGATGGAGTGACCCGCACCACGACCTCGCCCCACCTCGACCACACTTGATCCCGACGCCGCTCTGTGCCGCCAACCACGAGGACATCGACATGGCACGCAAGTCACTGGGCGGCCGAGTGGGCCGAGGCAGTCGCCTCGCCCGCACCGGCGCGGTCGGCATCGCCGGAATCGCCGGCAACCGCACCCGACGCCTGCTCGGGATCGAAACCGACGAGATGGAGCAGCACGTCCAGAACGCCGAGGCCGTGGCCGCCGTACTGGGCGAGATGAAGGGCGCGGCGATGAAGCTGGGCCAACTGTTCAGCTTCGTCGACCTGGACCTGCCCGAGGACGTGAAGGGCATCTACCACGAGGCGCTGGCCGACCTGCGTGACGCCGCCCCGCCGATGGACTCGGACGACATCGAGGCCGTGGTCGCAGACACCTACGGGCGGCCTGCCTCCAAGGTCTTCGCGGAATGGGATCCCACGCCGCTGGCCGCTGCCTCCATCGGACAGGTCCACCCGGCCCGCCTCAAGGACGGTCGCGAGGTCGTCGTCAAGGTGCAGTATCCGGGCGTGGCCGAAGCGGTTCGCTCCGACCTCGCCAATGCCGAGATGTTCGCCCCCATCGGGCGCCTGCTGTCGCCCAACCAGGAGATCGAACCCCTGTTGGAGGAGCTGCGCGAGCGCCTGGACGACGAGTTGGACTACGGCCGGGAGGCGCAGTACCAGCGCGCGTTCGCCGACCGCTACCGCAACCACCCGTGGATCATGGTCCCCGACGTCGTCGGCGACATGTGTCGCAGCCGCGTGCTGGTGTCCGATCGCGTGCACGGCCGCCGCTTCGACGAGGTGGTCAGCGAGGGCGACCACGACCTGCACCAGCGGGTGGGCGAGATCATCTTCCGCTACGCGTTCGGCTCCATCGCCCGGTTCCGGTTGTTCAACGGTGATCCCCACCCCGGCAACTACCTGGTCACCGCCGACGAGAAGGTCGCGTTCCTGGACTACGGGTCGGTCAAGATGTTCACCCGTGAGCGGTATCGCTCGATGCGCCGGGTCGATGACGCCGTGGCGCGCGACGACCGCGATGACTTCCTGGCCGCGATGCGGGACAACAACTTCCTGCGTGACCGCGCCAAGGTCGACGAGGACATGCTGTGGGAGTGGTTCCGCCTGTACACGCGACCCATCATCGCCGAGCAGCCGTTCACGTTCTCGTCCGACTTCGCCACCGAAGTGATGCGGTCGACGTCCGATCCGCGGTCGCCGTACTACTCGATGCTGCGCCACCTCAACCTGCCGCCCGACTACCTGCTGCTGATGCGCATCCACATCGGGCTGAACTCGGTGCTGGGGCGCCTCAACGCCACCAACGACTGGGCAGCCGTGCATGCGGAGTACGTCGGCCACGGTCCCCCGGCAACTGAACTGGGCCAGCAGGACTCCGCCTGGTTCCGCAGCCAACACGGCGAGTAGCCCGGCCACCACCTCAAAGGGAGTGGTGTCCGGACTCGGCGTACCTCAGCCGCAGCGGACCGCGACACCACCGATCAGCCCACGCCCCAAGACAGCTCGGAGGGAGTGGTGGACGGACTCGGCGTGCCTCAGGCGCAGCGCACCCACCCCAAAGCTCGGAGGGAGTGGTGTCCGGACTGGACCTGCCTCAAGCGGAGCGGACTGCGACACGGGACAGCTTGCTGGACCGTGTCAAGGGAGCACCAAGGGCAGGTCCAGCCGGGCGCCCGACCGACGTCTACATTCCCGA
>DATFMD010000072.1:0-2138 GCA_035267125.1 Nitriliruptoraceae bacterium
GTCCACAAGGTTGCTTCCCGTGTCCGAACTCGACGGTCTCACCCTCCTGCGCTCCGGCAAGGTGCGCGACATCTACGACGCCCCCGACGGGCGCCTGCTGCTGGTCGCCTCGGACCGTGTCTCGACCTACGACGTGATCCACCCGACCGCGATCCCCGACAAAGGCCGCGTCCTCACGGGCGTGTCGTCGTTCTGGTTCGACACCCTTGACGAGGTCGTGCCCAACCACCTGGTGTCCACGAACGTGGCCGACTTCGGCGCGTCTGCCCAGCCGCACGCCGACCATCTCGCCGGTCGCACCATGCTGGTCGACCGCCTCGAGATCGTGCCCTTCGAGTGCGTCGTGCGCGGCTACCTGGTGGGATCGGGCTGGAAGGAGTACCAGGCTGACGGGACGGTCTGCGGGATCGAACTGCCCGCAGGGCTGGTGGAGGCCGACCGCCTGCCGGAGCCCATCTTCACGCCGGCCACCAAGGCCGAGCAGGGCGACCACGACATCAACGTGAGCTACGAGTACATGGCAGACGCCATCGGCGAGGACCTGGCGTCGCGCCTGCGGGACGTGTCGCTGGAGTTGTACGCCCGCGGTGCTGCCGTGGCCGCAGAGCGCGGCATCATCCTGGCTGACACCAAGTTCGAGTTCGGGCTGCGTGACGGTGAGGTGGTGCTAGCCGACGAGGTGTTGACGCCCGACTCCTCGCGCTACTGGCCGGCCGACCAGTGGGCTCCGGGCGCGACGCCGCCAAGCTTCGACAAGCAGTTCGTGCGCGACTATGCCACGTCGACCGGCTGGGACAAGACGCCGCCGGCGCCGGCCCTGCCCGACGAGGTGGTCACCGCCACCCGTGCCAAGTACTTCGAGGCCTTCGAACGCATCACCGGCCAGCCGTTCAGCACCTGGCTGGACTAGACCGCGGTGCACCCTCCCGGCGCCGCGGTGCGCGCCATGTGGCCAGCGATGCCGGCGCACTCGACGCACTGAGGTCGCGGCATCGCCCGGACGCGGCATCGCGTGACGCGGATCGACAGAGAGAACCCATGAGCAATGCCCAGGACGTCGCCTCCGGTCGGGTGTGCTATCGGCACCCCGATCGTCCGGCCCCACTGGCGTGCACGCGGTGCGGTCGCCCGATCTGCCTCGATGACGCCATCGATGCACCGGTGGGCTTCCTGTGCCCCGAGGACGCCCAGGTCCCCAAGCGCCAGCAGCAGGCTGCACGCTCGGTGGCCCGCATGGATCGACCGCTGGCCACGTCGTGGCTGCTCGGACTGGTTGTCGTTGCCTACCTCGGCCAGCAGTTCGGGTTGGTCACGATCCGGGAATGGGCCTTGTTCGGCCCGGCCGTGGCGGCCGGGGAGTGGTACCGGGTCCTGACCTCGGGATTCCTGCACATCAACCTGCTCCACATCGCGTTCAACGGCTACCTGCTCTACCAACTCGGTCGCATGCTCGAGAACCCGCTCGGCTCGTCACGCCTGGTCGCGGTCTACCTCGCAGGGTTGTTCGGTGGTTCGGCGGGTGCCCTGCTGCTGTCCTACGACGCGGTCACGATCGGGGCCTCCGGTGCGGTCTTCGGCCTGATGGGGGCTGCGATGGTGGGCCTGCGCAAGGTCGGCGTGAACCCGTGGACCAGCCAGATCGGCGGACTGGTCATCATCAACCTGGTCTTCACGTTCGTCATCTCCAACGTCTCGGTCGGCGGACACCTTGGCGGGCTCGTCGCCGGCGCCGTGGCCGGATGGGCAGCCTTTCGGGTCGAGCGAGGTGACCCGACCGGCCACCTCACGTGGGTCGTGACCGCGGCCATGCTGGCCCTCGCCATCGGCGTGGGCGTCGTCGGATGGAGCCTCGGGCTGGGGCTGTAGCCGACGCACAGCGTGTCGGGGAGGGGCTGGACCGCCAGCGATGCGGCTCCGTAGGCTGGTGGCGCCCACCATGCGAGGATCGCCCATGCACGCGTCGTCTGCGCCGACTGCCGAACCCACCGTCGCGCCCGCCACCCCGGACACGATCACCGAGACGGTGACCCGGCCGGAACTCGACGACGGCGACCACGATCGCTTCGCCCACTACGTCGACAAGTCCAAGCTGACCGCCGCCTACGTCGAGGGCTCCCCGGTGCGAGCCCTGTGTGGCA
>DATFMD010000073.1:0-5303 GCA_035267125.1 Nitriliruptoraceae bacterium
TGCCATGGTGCGACGCGTGGCCACGGCCAACCGGTGCTGCCCGAGCAGGGCGGCAAAGCCGATGAAGAGCACCCCGTACACCGCCAGCGCTGCGCCGATCTGCCCCAGCAGCTGGGTACTGATCTGTCCCACGACGACGGCAAGGTTTGCCCTGGCGGCATCGGTCACCAGCACGTCGACTGTCGTGCGGATGCCGATCGCACGGCCAAGCAGCACAGTGACCCCTGCCACGAGCAGGCCGATCCCGACCTGTCGCAGGGCTTCGCGTCGCCGCCCACGTGCAAGGATGATGGCCGCGGCGAACAGACCGACGACCAGCACGTACAGGAACCACGACAGGAACTCCGTCACCCGGACGGCCTGCTGTGCCTCGGCGAGTGCGTCGGACTGGAACAGGACGATCTGGCCGGCATCCTCGGGGATGCGATCCAGCGTGTCGCTCGACACGCCCAGGTCCTCGCCGACGGCGACCACGACGTTGCGCAGTTCCAGCGTGATGGTGCCGTCGGCGGTCGACAGCGCGGTGGTGGATTCGCCCTGCAGGACGGCAACGAGGGCCTGGTGGGCACGGCGATTCGACTCGGCCCAGGCCTGGTTGAAGCGAGGCGACCCCACCAGTTCCTCCACGGCGTCGGTGGCGGGCGCTCGCAGTGCCCCGGCCAGGGGGGCCGCCAGGCCTGCGAGTTGGTCCGGGAGTGCCGACGCCAACTCGTCCGCGACGTCGACCTGCGCGAAGAGTTCGGCCACCAGGTAGGCCGACAGGGCTTCCTGGACGTCCTCGTCGAGCAGCAGTTCACTGCTGACCTCGACCCACTCGTCGGTGTCGAGCGCCTGGGTCCGCACCCATGTGGTCATGGAGCCCACGATCGCCAGAATCGTCGCGATGACCACCAGTGTCGTCGGCAGCCAGGACGGCCCCATCGTCGTGGGCTCGTGCTCGTCGCGGTGGGGACTGTCGTCCGGCGTCGCGCGCTCGTCTGCCACGGCTGTCATCTGGATCTCTTCCCCGTCGCACCCGCTGCTCGGCCGTCGATCGTCCGAGCGATGTCGATCACCGGCCATGGTCGGCCGGCCCGCCATGGCGCCTCGACCACGAGGCTGGCCCGCGCCCGCCCCCGCCACATCATCCGGTTCGGGGGAGATCCGGTTCGGGGAGATCCAGGCCGGGCATCCCCACGGGCAGCCGTGACTCTACTTGGGCTCCGGAGTCCCCACGTCACCCGCCCGCGACGGCACGGGCCAGTCAGGGCAACATCGCCCGTTCAGGATGACGCGGATCGACCACACGGTGGCCATCATCGTCCAATGACCGTTGGGAGTGGCATGGCCGGAACTCGTTTCGTCACCCTGTTCGAGGGCATCCTGCCCCTGGATCGCGCACAGGTGCCGCGCGACGTCGTGGCCGGCATCACGTTGGCCGCCCTGGCCATACCAGAGGTGATGGGCTACGCCACGATCGCGGGGATGCCCGTCATCACGGGCCTGTACTCCATCGTCCTGCCGGTGTTCGTGTTCGCGATCCTCGGCTCGTCGCGACATCTGGTGGTCGGCGCGGACTCCGCGACAGCCGCCATCCTGGCCGCCGGGATCGGTGGCATGGCCACGGCCGGGTCGTCCGACTACATCGCCATGGCCGGCGTGGCCGCCCTGATCGCCGGGCTGTTCCTGGTGATCGCCCGGATCGCCAAACTCGGGTTCATCGCCGACTTCCTGTCACGGACCGTGCTGATCGGCTTCCTCACCGGCGTCGGCATCCAGGTGGCGATCGGCCAGGTGCCCGACATGTTCGGCCTGGAGAAGACCGGCAGCGGTCCCCTCGAGCAGCTGTGGAACGTCGTCACCGACCTGTCCGCCGCCAGCTGGACCACGTTCGGTCTGTCCGTGGCGATCATCGTCATCATCAAGGGCGGCAAGCTCGTGAGCACCAAGATCCCGTGGCCCCTCATCGCGGTGATCGGGGCGATCGCACTGAGCGCAAGCCTGGACTTCGCCGACCACGGCATCTCCACGCTGGGGACGGTGCCGGGAGGACTGCCGAGCCTGACGATCCCGACGGTGGCGTGGGCCGACGTCGGACCACTTGCCGGCGTGGCGGTCTCCCTGTTCGTGGTGATCCTGGCCCAGAGCGCGGCGACGTCCCGGGCATATGCCGCCAGGTACAACGAGACCGTGGACGAGAACACCGACCTGATCGGCCTCGGCGTGGCGAACGTCGGCGCGGCCGTGACCGGCTCGTTCGTCGTCAACGGCAGCCCCACCAAGACCCAGATGGTCGACACCGCCGGAGGCCGGACCCAGGTCGCCAACCTGACCATGGGCGCCATCGTCGTCATCGTCCTGCTGTTCCTGACCGCGCCGCTGCAGTACCTGCCCAACGCGGTCCTGGCCGCCGTGGTCTTCCTCATCGGCATCGACCTGGTCGACCTGTTGGGCATGCGACGGATCCGCGCCATGCGCCGCGACGAGTTCTGGGTCGCGACGGTGACCGCGCTGACGGTGATCTTCGTGGGCGTCCTCCCGGGCATCCTGCTGGCGATCTTCCTGTCGATCGTCATCCACATGCGACTCAGCTACCGGCCCCACGACACGCTGATCGCCCACAACGCCGACGGCCACGTCGACGCGACCCCGTTGGACGGTGGTGGCGAACTCGTCCCCGGACTGATGGTCTATCGCTTCGCACACAGCCTCTACTTCGCCAATGCGAACCAGTTCGCGGAAGAGGTCAACGAACTCGTCGACCAGGCACCCGATCTGGAATGGTTCTGCGTGGAGGCAAGCGCCGTGGCCGACGTCGACTACACGGCAGCCGCTGTGATCGGCCAGGTGCACGACCAGTTGGCCGAGCGCGACGTGAGGTTGGTGCTGTGCAGCGTGGCACCGGATGTGGCCGCCGAACTGGACACGATGGGCACGCTCGACCAACTCGGTGACGATGCCATCCACCCCAGCGTCGATGCCGTCCGGCAGGCCTTCATGGACCGGACCCCGACTGCACCCGCCTGACCCAGCCGCCGGACCGTGCTGGGGCCCCTGCGGCTGGGCCCGGGGCTACGACGCCGTGTCGGACGGCATGGCCAGGCGACCATCGTCGACGGCGGCCTTCATGGCCGCGTAGTCCAGCTCGTTCTGGTCGGCGTAGTCCTCGGCAAAGCTGGCCATCGCACGGTCGAAGTTGGTGCCTGAACCGAGATAGCCGGCGATCGCCGGTGCGTCACCCGAGCGTGCGTGCGCCCGTGCCAGTGTCAACCCGCACACCTGGGCATAGATGGTCATCGCGGACGGGCGCATCCCGTCGACGTCGGCCGAGCCCTTCTGGTCCCACAGTTGGCGCACGTAGTAGTCACGCTCGATCCCGTCGGTTCCCACCGAGCTGGTCCAGCCCAGCATGATGTCGCTGGCGGACTGCATCAGGCGTTGGCCGGCCACGACTCGTTCGCCGTGGTTGTCGTAGTCGCTGGCTCCCACGTACGCCTCGAGCACCGAGGCCTCGGCCTCCTTGAGCTGCAGCACCAGAGGGTCGTCGGTGTGACGGCCCTGCAGCAGCAGCACCCATGCCCTCGTGCCGACACTGCCAACCCCGACCACCTTTCGTGCCAGGTCGACGTAGTGGAAGTTCTCCAGCAGGTGCTGGCGATCGTCGGGCAACGATTCGCGATACTTCTCGAAGACCGCGCCCGCGGCCTCGGTGACGGCCTGGGCATCGTGGTCGCCCAGGAGTTCGTCGGCCGGGACGATCACCGGAGGATTGGAGATGAAGCGGAGTCGGCCATCGACGACGCGGGTCAGCTTGGAGGCCGCACGGAGGCTGTTCTTGGACCTGGCCTTGGTGGTGACCTTGGCGAACGACCGTCGCTGTCGCTTGCTCGATTCGCTTCCGTAGCGTGCCTCGATGTCGTCCACGTCCATGCGCGAGTACCACACGTCCAGGGCACGTTGTTGCGCGAACTCCTCCATGCCCTCGCGGTAGGATCGCGCTGCCGCCTCGACGATCCGGCGTCGGCGCTTGCGAGAAAAGTCACGGGCACGTCCGGCCACCGCGAAGGATGCGGCCAACCGCTCGACGTCCCACTCGAAGGGTCCGGGCAGGCTCTCGTCGAAGTCGTTGACGCTGAAGACCAGGCGACGATCCGGCGCCGCGTAGATCCCGAAGTTCGACAGGTGGGCATCACCGCACAACTGCACCGTGAGGCCCGTCGTGGGACGTTCGGAGAGGTCGCTGGCCATGAGCAATGCCGCGCCACGGAAGAAGGTGAATGGCGAGGCCAGCATTCGTTCGTGTCGCAACGGGAGCAGTTCCTGGACGCGGGTGGACTCCTGTCCGACGATCAGGCTGACGGGATCCGGACGATCGGGCCGCGGCGCGTACTCGGCATGGGCGGACCGCTTGACCCGCTTTCGGGCGGCCTTGCCATGTGCCCGACGGTCAGCCTCACTGTCAGGAGGACGGTCGAATGATGACGCTCCAACGTTGCCTGCGGTCTGCGGTTGATCTTCCATGCGATCGCGTCCTCCCGGGTTGAGCACCCGCGACAGGGCCCCATTGCCCACACCCCGGGCCCGACGAGTCGGGTGCCGGCGTGGTGCCGTGCCCAAGTCTCGTTCGTGCCGGGGCGTCGATGCCCGACGGTGCTTCGATGGTCTGGTGTTGAATTCGCCATCGGACGCGATGCTGCCTCGTCGACCGTTCCGTGTCGTCATCCTGTCCGGGTGAGACGCCCGCGCCCCGACATTCATCCCGGCCGGATGATGTGGCCAGGGCACTCGACGAGTGAACTTGACCAATCAGTGAACACCCAGGAGAACCGATGTCCGCACCAGACCGCCATTCCCGCTCGACGCTGCCGATCCCGGACCGCCCGGCACCTGGCCTGACCACCTACGACGCCAAGGACCCGGACACCTCGTATCCGCCGATCGAGCCGTTGCGCCCGCCCAGTGGGGCACCCAACGTGCTGGTCGTGCTGCTCGACGACGTCGGCTTCGGCGCCTCGACGACGTTCGGTGGTCCCTGCCGTACCCCCAACGCCGACCGGCTGGCCGAGAGCGGGTTGCGCTACAACCGGTTCCACACGACCGCCCTGTGTGCGCCGACCCGCGCGGCGTTGCTGTCCGGTCGCAACCACCACTCCGTGGGCATGGGCTCGATCACCGAGACCGCCACCTCCGCACCGGGCAACTCGTCCCTGCGGCCCAACACCAAGGCGCCACTGGCGATGACCCTGAAGCTCAACGGGTACTCGACCGCCCAGTTCGGCAAGTGCCACGAGGTGCCGGTGTGGCAGTCCTCACCGATGGGACCA
>DATFMD010000074.1:0-4448 GCA_035267125.1 Nitriliruptoraceae bacterium
TGTGCATGCGCAGGAAGTTGTTGAACCCCTCGATGTGCTGGGCAGCGAACAACTCGTTGGTGTTCATGCTGAACCGATCCGCCACCAACAGGTACACCGCCACCAGCCATGAGCCCAACAGGCTGCCCACGACCCCCAACCCCACCATCACGGCCAACACGTACCACCCCCCGGACAGGTCGTCCAGGAGTCTCGACAGCCCCAGGATGGTGGCCAGGATCAGGACTTCGTGGGCAATGACGTGGGAGATGCCGAAGCCCCATCTTCGCTTGGGCCCGGGCGCCCCGTTGAAGGCAACCAACCCCAGCACCAACAGCACCGTCAGCAGGAATCCCAGCGGCCGCAGGTACAGCCCCGCCAGCAGGTCGTCCCACTGCAGGCTGGCCAGGAGGTCGTCCATGCCCTGTCCGGATGCCCGCAGGCCCAACAGGACCGACCACCCCAACACGACGTAGGTGACGCCGACGACGGCCCAGAACGAGCCGTTCTTGAAGGGCAGCTTCAGGACCCCCGCCCGCAGCGACCGGGACTGGCGGCGACTGGGATACGACTTCTCCAGGCCATACGTGGTCGGTTGGGACTTGTCGATGTCGGTGGCGCGCTTGGGCGGAACATGGACCTGCTCGGGCAGGTGGTGGGTGGCAGCCAGGTACGCACCTCCGCCCCCGGCCGTGATCAGCTGCCGCCCGTCGTCGGCCTGGTAGCGCGCGTAGTGGTGGTGGTCGCCGGCCAGCGCCATGCGCACCTGGGCACCGCGCGGCTCGACGATCTCGCGCTGGACGAAGTCCACGTGTTCATAGGCGTTGGGTTCCCCCAGGCTCGCCTTGACCCAACTCGGCTCGGCCTGGCACAGGATGACCGAGTCGCCCTCCTGCAGTCCGGCGCCGACCACGTCCCGGAAGTAGTGCAGCTGGGCCGGGTCCAGGTAGGAGTCGAACTGGGTGTCGATGCCCCACAGCCACCACCCGTGGGGCAGCCGGATGGCGAAGTAGCTGCGGTCCTGTCGCGTGCGCCACCCCCCGATCTGCGCGCCCTGGCAGAAGACCCGGATGAAGCTGGTCAGCCCGTCGTACCAGTCGTGGTTGCCCGGGATGGCGTACAGGTCGGGAGGCCGTGCGCCACCATCCGGCAGGGCGGCTCGATACGGACCGATCAGGCGGTCACGGTAGGTCGGGTAGTCGGCCGTCGGATAGACCTGGTCGCCGCCCATCACCAGCAGGTCTCCGCGCGGCAGTTCGAGGGCCGTCGAGGACTGGGAACGCGGCACCCCCGGTTTCGCCAGCCCGCGACGAGGCTGGTGGTCGGGAGGCTCGGGAACCACGAGGTCGGGTCGGGCCAGGACCGACGCGACCGTCATCGTGGCGTCGAAGCCGTCGGCCACGTCGGCCACGTAGTCCAGCCACAGTTCGGATCGCGCGGCGTAGTCGGGGATGTCCTCGACCGGCCACACGCCCTGCAGTTCGCGCTTGTCGGCGTAGGCACCGAAGACCCCGGACAACACCACACGCATCGCGGCACTCAGCAACTCACCGGGCGCCAGCCACTGGACCATCGGTTGCGGCGTGAAGCCGAGGTGGTCCGGTCGCTCCGAACGGGGTCGCGGCGGTGGCTTCATCGCTCCTCTCCCACGGCATCGAGTGCGCGTCGCCCGTATGCCTCCCAGAGTTCGCCCATGAACAACTGGCCGAACTGGGCCATGCCACGCACCCGCGACGACGCGTCCGGACCGGTCACCCTGAACGTCGTCAACTGCTGCGCGAAGTCCAGCAGGTGGATGGTGATGATCCCTGCGGCCACGACGTCGTGGTCGTCGCCCAGTTCGTCGGGCGAGGCCTCGGCTGCTCGTGGCCACTCGTCGACGTGGCCACGCAGGATGCGCACATACAGGGTCGAGGTGTCGGTCCAGACGTCGAGGCCACGATTGTCACGGACCGTCTTGAAACCGACCAGCGTGAGGGGATTGCCGACAGCATCGGTGAACCACAGGCGGTACAGCATGCGGCGCACGTCCGCGGCGTCGCCGTCCACGAACAGGTTGAACACGCCGTTGGTGACCGGCAGGCGTCCGCCGAGCTGTTCGCAGGCGACCCACCCGGTGGCACCACCTTCGCGTAGTGGATCGTCGACGAAGGCATCCACGTCGGGAATGTCGATGGTGAGGCGGAACATCAGGTCGCAGTCCTCGTGGCGTCCGCTGCGCGCGCCGTCGTCGAAGTCGACTGCCCCCAGCGACACGTGGCCCTTCATCTCCTCGGTGAACGCGAGCGTGGTCACGACGGGCTCGGGTCCACCCGCGCGGTGGCGGTCCGTGTCGGCGTCCGGACTTGTGGACACTGCAGTCGCGGACTCGGGCCCACTGGTCGGTGCGACGACGTTGGTGGCGACCGGCGTGGTGCCACTCGGTGCGGGTGCCGACGAGCCCGACGTCGGGGTCCCGGCCACCCGCGACACGTCGAGGATGTGGTCGGCCACGCGGTCGGCGAAGGCGGCAATCGTCAGCGACGGGTTGGGCCCCACGGGACCCGGCATCGCGGCGCCGTCCACCACGAACAGGCCGGGATGCCCGAAGGCCTCACCGGTCGCGTCGACCACGCCCTCGCCGACGTGACGGCCCATCGGTGCCCCACCCAGGGCATGGACGGTGATCACGCGCTTGAACAGCCACAACAGGTTGTCGCGGTGTTCGGCACCCAGTGCCTCCGCAATGTCACGCATGGTTGCCCGCATCGAGTCGAAGAAGTCCTGGGAGGTCTCGATGGTCCAGTCGACGTCGAGCATGCCTCGCCGCAACGACAACCGGCCGTCGGGAACGTCGCGGCCCATCCCCAGCAGTGGCATCGACGACGACGACAACGCAGCATCCCCGATCAGGCTGCCCAACTCCGCAGACAGGTCGGAATCGAAGTGCCGGGCCAATCGCGATCGCAGCCACCGTCGGGCGAAGGTCGTGGCGCGGCGGGCAGTCCCCGGCGTCGCCTGCGCCTCGGCCACCCACTCGACGAAGGCGGGAAACCCGGCATCCTCGATGTAGTAGCCACGTCCGTCACCACCGTCGACCTCGTCGGGCACCCGGATCGCCGAGGTGATCACCGGTCCGTGGGCGGCATCGAAGACGCGACGGGCGCCGTCGTCGTCGGTGGCCCGCAACGCCAGGCTGAGCAGGTCGCCGTTGCCCGAGAAGCGTGAGCCGAGTGCATCACCCAGGCGGGGCAGGTTCGACCGGTTGCGCAACAGCAACCATGGTGTGCCCAGGGCGCCGGCGGCCAGGATCAGCCGGGTCGCCGACACGGTGGTGTGGGCGACGTCGCGGGCACGTGTCGGACGACCTTCGTGTTCCCGGTCCCACGCCACGTAGTCGACCTCGTAGCCACCGTGGGCACGCGGTCGGATCCGGCGCACCTCGCTGCGGGTGCGGATGTCGGCACCCGCACGCTGGGCCGATGACAGGTAGGTGTGGTCCAGCGTGTTCTTGGCGCCGTCGTTGCAGCCGATGTCGCACTCACCGCACAGCCTGCAGGTCGTGCGGGGCAGGCCATGGAGGTTGGGGCCGTCGGGCTCGGCGACGGGCACACCCGGCATCGGCTCACCGTCCGCTCCGGCGAACGTGACGGCGAGGTTCGGCAGCTGCCACTCCAGCCCGAGTCGCTGGGCCGCTTCGCGCATGGCCGCAGTCTTGGGCGCATCGACGTGCGGGAACGGCGTGGCGCCCAGCATTCGCTCCACGCGGTCGTAGTGGGGGTCCAGGTCTGCACGGCTGATCGGCCAGTGCTCGACCTCCCCGTCGCTGCCCGCCCCCAACGGCTGGTCGTGCACGAACCAGCGTTCGTCCTTGCGGATCAGCACGTTGGCGTAGATGAGTGATCCCCCACCCAGACCGGCCGAGGCGATCGCCTCCAGGCCGCGAAAGGACCAGACGTGGAACAGGCCATGCAGCCCGGACGCGGGATCCCACAGGTTGTCACGCATGTCCCGCGGGCGTCGCGGGAAGGAGCCCGGCGGATAGGCCTTGCCTCGCTCCAGCACGCACACGCGTTGGCCGCCCCGGGCCAGCCGCTCGGCCACCACCGAACCCCCGAATCCGGATCCGACAACGACCGCGTCGAAGTGCTGCGCGACCATCCACCCCGCCTTCCCTGCTGTCGTCCGTGCCGTTGTCGACACGCCCATCGTCCGCTGGCCGACCCACAGCCCCGGTGACGTGGCCGGACCCAACCCAGCACGACACTAGTCATCGACGCGCGGCGATCGCACTGGTGCGCCCCCTGATCCTGCCCGTCGCCCGACGGACTCGGCCCCGCTCGGCGGTGCCACCTCCCCGCGACTGTCACAACGCGATGGCACCCTCGCAGAACGTCCCCATCCCGCCCATCACCGACCACGACCCACCCGCCACCGATCGGACCCCCGCATGGACTACGCGATCGACAACTGGGATCCCGACCATGGCG
>DATFMD010000075.1:0-2499 GCA_035267125.1 Nitriliruptoraceae bacterium
ATGTGGTGCGACGAACGCTGCAACATGCCTACCTGGGTCTCGGACTGGGCGGGTGCCGCTTCCCCCAGCGACACGTCGACGCGACGATACCGCAGCGACGTCCATCGGTTGGCTGGCGACGGACCTGGTCAGCCACTCCGAATCGACCGATTCGGGGCCGTGGGACGGCGCCCGGAGCGGGCCGACCGCGCCGACGGGCAGGCCCCGGCGCCGCGACACCCTCGGCGGTGCGCGGGGCGAGGATCAGCGCGAGACCTGTTCGGTCCGTGCGGTGGCCGCCTCGAGGGCGCTCCTGTCGACCTCGACGCCCAGCCCGGCTCCCGTGGGCACCGCCATCATGCCGTCGTGCGCCACGAACGGTGGCGTGATGTCCTGGTGGAAGTAGCGCGCCGAGGACGAGATGTCTCCGGGCAGGGTGAAACCGGGCAACGACGCCAGCGCGAGGTTGGCTGCACGCCCGATCCCGGTCTCCAGCATCCCGCCGCACCACACCGGCACGTCACGGGCTCGGCACAGGTCGTGGATGCGTCGCGACTCCAGCAGCCCTCCCACCCGTCCCGGCTTGATGTTGACGATCGAGGCGGCCGCGAGGTCCAGCGCGTCGCGCGTGACGGCGGCGGACGTGATCGACTCGTCGAGGCAGATCGGCGTCGTCATCCGTCTGGCCAGGTCGGCATGGCCCAGCAGGTCGTGGGCCGGCAGTGGCTGTTCGACCAGCACCAGGCCGAACTCGTCGAGTGCCACCAGGTGATCGAGGTCGGACCGGCGGTAGGCGGTGTTCGCGTCGACCTGCAACGCGACGTCGTCGCCGACGTGGGCACGTACGGCCGCCACCATGTCGACGTCCCAGCCGGGCTCGATCTTGAGCTTGACGCGGCCGTAGCCCTCCTCCAGCCGCTGGTCGATGCGTTCGAGCAACTGGGCGTGGTCGTCGGCGATGCCGACCGAGACGCCCACCGGCACCACGTCGCGGGTACCACCGAGGTGGTCCTTCATGGAGGTGCCGGTGGCGCGCAGCCGTGCATCCAGCACCGCCATCTCGAGACCGGCCTTGGCCATCCGGTGGCCCTGGATGGCCGCCGTCGCGGCGGCCACGTCGACGTCCCGGAGCGGTCGGCCCAGCACGGCCGGGGCCAGGTAGCGCGCGAGCACGTCCCAGGCGCCGTCGACGTACTCGCTCGAGTACAGGGGATCGACGCCGCACACGACCTCGCCCCAGCCCTCCACGTCGTCGCCCAGTACCCGCACCACGATGGCCTGGCGCACGTGCTGCACGCCGAAGGAGGTGCGAAACGGCGTCACGAAGGGCAGGTCGACGCGCCGCAGTTCGACGTTCGTGATCGTGGTCATGGTGCCTCCATCAGGTAGCTGCCTTCGCCGGACATGCCGACCACGCGCCAACCGGCCTCCAGGCGCGGGTGCATGGCCTCACGGACGGCGTGACGCCATTGCAGCGCCAGGTCGGGATCGAGTCGTCGCAGGGCCTCGATGTCGCGCGGGGTCGCCACCGCCACCGTGGAGGTCCCGACGGGGGCCGCCTCGGTGCGCGGCCGATCGTCCTCGTTCGTCACGATGGCCACGACGCCGTGGTCGTTGCCGGCTGTCGCTGCCGCAACGGCGTCGGTGCCAGGCTCCCGGTCCCGACCATGTCGCTGCAGTGAACCCGCAGGGTCCAGCCGCCGCCGGCAGGCCTCGGCCACTGCCCGGGCGACGGCGGGCGAATCGAGGTGCCAGACCACGAACGCCCGGTCGGTGTCGTCCCCGGCATTGATCCCGTCGGTCATGGGGCCGTAGAAGGATGGCAGGTACTCCTCCAGGCCGGCACCGAGCCGCTGCAGGTTGAAGCGGGCATTGCGCTGCACGAGTGGGTCGAAGGTCCACGTCACACGGTCGATGCCCCGCTGCAGGCACCAGGCTCGCTGGTGCAGTTTGGTGACCAGGCCAAGGCCCCTGCCCTGCCAGTCGGCCAGCACGCCGGTGACGTGCGAGTGCAGGTGGCCATCGGCACCGTGGAAGGCGAAACTCGCGCCCACCATCGGTCCGGCGTCGACGTCGTTGCCCTCGCCGACGGCCAGGACGCCCGTCGGTTCGTCGTCGACCGGATGGATCCCCATCACGTATGCGCCCACGTGCTGGGCCGCCCGCATGGTTCCGGCCCGCACCGGCCCTGCCGCTGGCGGTGCGTCCCACACCGTGCTGAACACCCCCGCGACCTCGTGGTGGCCGGCCGCGGTCGTCACCGGCACGAGCCTGACGCCGGCCGTGGCAGCCAAGGCATCGACCTGCGCCATCGCGCTGTCACCGAGCACGGACAGGCCGTCCGCATCGGTACCGGCAGACTCCGTCACGCCGCCGCCTCTCCACTTCGCACACCACGTCGTCCCAGCAATCGCTCGAGCATGCCGTGCAGCAAGGCCGCACGGTCCCCAAGTGCGGACACGCTGATCCACTCCCCCTCGGCATGGGCACCGTCACCCGACGCCCCGAGCCCATCGAGGG
>DATFMD010000076.1:0-4194 GCA_035267125.1 Nitriliruptoraceae bacterium
ATCCCGAGCACGAGGTCGGTGACCCCGACACGCAGCAGCGTCGCCACGTCCGACATGGTCGCATCACCGGTGATGACGTGCAGGCGGCGGTGCACGGCCGGGTCCGCATGTGGTTCGTCGCGCGTGTTGATGACGGGACGCCGCAGGGTCGTCTCGAGGCCGACCGGCATCTCGAAGAAGTCCGCCCGCTGGGACAGTTGGAACCCGGCGTGGCCGTGTTCGCCGCCGATCCGCCCGATGCCGGCGTAGAGACTTCGCGACACGAACAGGGGCGTCAGTTGCGCGACGATGGTGCCGAACGGGACCACGCGCCTGACCAGGTGGTTCTCGTGGGCGCCATATGCCGCACCCTTGCCATCGGTGTTGTTCTTGTGGACCAGGATGCGGCCACCGGCCGGCAGTCGCGTGCTGGCCCGGTCGGCGGCCTCCTGCACGATCACCTGTCCGGCGCGGTCGTGCACCACCGCGTCACGGGCACTGGTGACCTCCGGAGTGGCGTACTCCGGATGCGCGTGGTCGACGTAGAAGCGCGCGCCGTTGTCCAGAACGGTGTTGGCCAGCCCCATGTCGTCGATCAGCGGAGGCTCGTGCGCGTCCACCTCGTCGCGGGCATCGCGCAGGGGTTGTTCGTCGCTGTAGTCCCAGACGATGTCGTCGCCGGTACGGCGAGCACCGACGACCAACGACGAGGCCACGACCGGGTTCACCTCGGCCTCGGAGCCCACGACGGCGATGCCGAACTCGGTCTCGATGCCCATGACGCGATCGTGACCGGCCCGCAGGGGCCGGTCCGGTGGGACCACCGAGGTCACAGGTACTGGCCGGGCGACATCGTCTCGATGCGCTTGCCGCCGCCCTGGACGTCCTCACCGGTCAGCGTGCGCACGTAGACGATGCGCTCACCCTTGAGGGCGGAGATGCGGGCCCAGTCATCCGGGTTGGTGGTGTTGGGCAGGTCCTCGTTCTCGCGGAACTCGTCGCGAATCGCCACCAACAGGTCCTCGGTCGCCAGGCCCTTGTCACCCGTGTCCAGGAAGCGCTTGATGGCGGACTTCTTGGCCCGGTCGACGATGTTGGAGATCATCGCGCCCGAGTTGAAGTCGCGGAAGTACAACTCGTCCTTGTCACCGCTGGCGTAGGTGACCTCCAGGAAGCGGTTGCGCGGATCGTCGGAGTACATCTCGTCGACCACCGCGTCGACCATGTCCGACACGGTCGCCATGGCATCGCCGTCGTGACGCGCCAGTTCCTCCCAGGCCAACGGCAGTTTGGCATGGAGGTAGATGCCGAAGATCTCGCGCGCAGCCGTGGCATCGGGTCGTGACACCTTGATCTTGACGTCCAGGCGTCCCGGACGCAGGATGGCCGGATCGATCAGGTCCTCGCGGTTGGAGGCACCGATGATCAGGACGTCGGTCAGCGCCTCGACCCCGTCGATCTCGGCCAGCAACTGCGGCACGATCGTGGTCTCCATGTCCGACGACACGCCCGAACCGCGCGTGCGGAACAGTGACTCCATCTCGTCGAAGAACACGATCACCGGTTGGCCGCCGGACGCCTTGTCACGGGCGCGCTGGAAGATCATGCGCAACTGGCGTTCGGTCTCGCCCACGTACTTGTTGAGCAGTTCCGGTCCCTTGACGTTGAGGAAGTGGCTGTGCACGTCGGGCCGGCCGGTGCGTTCGGACACACGTTGGGCCAGCGACCGGGCCACGGCCTTGGCGATCATCGTCTTGCCGCAGCCGGGTGGGCCGTACAGCAGCACACCCTTCGGGGGCTTGAGATCGTGCTCGGCGAACAAGTCCGGGTGCAGGTAGGGCAGTTCGACGGCATCGCGGATCGCCTCGACCTGGTCGGCCAGGCCGCCGATGTCCTCGTAGGTGACGTCGGGCACCTCCTCGAGCACCAGGCGTTCGACCTCTGGTCGCACGATCCGGTCCAGCGCGAGGTTGCCGCGCAGGTCGACGAGCAGGGTGTCACCGCCGCGGATGGGCTGGTCGCGCAGTGGTGCGGACAGGGTGACGATGCGTTCCTCGTCGGCCTGTCCCGTCACCAGCACGCGATGCTCGTCGACGGTCTCCACGACGGTGACGAGTTCGCCCCGATCGTGCCACTCGGCCACACCGACGATGTTGGACTGTTCGTTGACCAGGACTTCACTGCCGACGACCAACGTGGCGGGACCGGTCGCCTCGACGGTGTCGCCCTGGTCGTTGGCCATGTCATCGTCGGAGGTGGCCAGCGCGCGCAGGTCGGGGGCGGGGACACGCAACTGGCGGCCTTCGACCACCAGCGTGACGGTGTCGTCGTCGTGGATGGCCACGACCCGCCCGTAGCGCTGGGGCATGTCCGAGAGGCGCTCGACCTCGTCTCGCAACTCGACGAGTTGCTCGCGGGCAGCACGCAGGGTCGTCGTGAGTTGACCGGCGTGGTCGCGCGATGCCTGCAGGCGCACGCGCAGTTCACGGACCTGGTCCTGCAGGGCAGCCACGCGGGGGTCGCTGCCGGCCGGAATCGCCGTGACGGCCGGGGAATCGCCACCGCTGCCGAAGGTGTCGTCGCCATGCTCGGTGGCCACTCGGGCCCGCAGCCGTTCGAGCTCTGCCAGCACCGCCTCGAACTCGTCCGGGATCTCGCCGTCACCCGTCGGGGGCTCGGGGTCGGGTCCGGCACTGGGCCGGCGGTCATCGCTGGCTGCTGCCATGCATGCCTCCTCGTCGCTGCCGGGGCCGTGCCCGCTCCCGATGGTGCCGCGAGGACGACCCGGTTGCGAGTATACGAAGCCGTGCCTCGCCATCGCCGGACCACCCGCACCGCCTGTGGTGCGACCGTGTCAGGGCAGTTGGCCCGGCGCCGGCCCGACCAGCCCGTCGTCGGCGGCGGGGTCGGCCTCGGGGTCGGGCCCGGTGTCGACGAAGGCGACGGTCGGCCCGGTCACGGCGCGTTCAGGTCCCGGGCCTCCGTCGTCGACGTCCGCGGCGCGCCGGGTCGTGGTGATGAAGGCGGTGTGGGCGACCATCCGGTGATGGGGCCGGACCGCGAGGTTGTCGACGTCCCAGCCACGAACCAGGGTCTCGGTGGTGGTGCGCTGGACGAAGACGCCGCTGGCGATGCAGGCCTGGTCGAACCGCATCACCTGCGTGACCGTGGGCATGTACGCGGTCAGGATGCCGCCCGGTGACAGCGCGGCGACAGCCTCGGGCACGACCAGCCAGGGTTCGAGCATGTCCAGCACGATGCGGTGGGGTCGCATCGATCCGATGCCGACCACGGCGTCGCCGTGGCGCAGGTCCCAGTTGTCGGGCCGGCCACCGAACCAGTCGACGACGTTGCGCTCGGCGACCTCGAGGTGGTCGGCCCGGCGTTCGAACGACGTCACGCTGCCGGTCGGCCCGACCGCGTCGAGCAACGCCATCGTCAGCGCGCCCGATCCGGCACCGGCCTCGACCACGTCCATGCCGGGGCGAATGTCGGCCAGCGACAGGACCATCGCCTGGTCCTTGGGATAGATGACCTGGGCACCACGACCCATCTTCATCATGAAGTCGGTTCGGGTGGGACGGAAGACCGACACCTCCATGTTCTTGGTCGTGCGGACCACGATGCCTTCGGGATGCCCGATGATGTCGTCGTGGTCGACGGCACCGCCATGGGAATGCCACTGCGCGCCATCCTCCAGGACCAGCACGTAGCGGCGGTGCTTGCGGTCGGTCAACATGACCCGTTCGCCCGCAGCCAGCAGCTGGGGTGATCCGGGAACGGGAAATGAGCGTGACGACATGGAGAACCCAGGCGATCGAGGCAGGAGGGCCGTGCGGGCGTGCGATGCACGACCTCGCAGCGTACGTCCGCCGTGCATCCTCCGTCTCCACGGGGTCCGGTGACCCGGGCCGGTTCGCCACCCGCGCTGGCGAGTCCGGGGCCGAGATGCCGGCCCGGCACTGCCCACCTCGACACTCGAGGCGATCACCACTCGTGGCAACAGCCGTGCCCAGTGGCGCGCACGGTGCCACAATGGCCCCCGACGTCCCTCTACCGGCGTCCCAGGACCGGAGGACTCGTGGCTCGCATCACCCTGGACCCCGATGACGTGAACCAGGCCGACCACGTCACGCTCACGGATGGCACGACGGTCACGTTGGAGGGCGCTGACGCGGCGCTGCTGGCCCGCATCGCCGAGCAACTGCACGTGCA
>DATFMD010000077.1:0-3141 GCA_035267125.1 Nitriliruptoraceae bacterium
CTGGTGGGCGCCGGCGCCGTCGTCACCAAGGACGTCCCCGCCCACGCGCTCGTGGTCGGGGTGCCCGCCCGCCGCGTGGGCTGGGTCGGCACGGCTGGCATGCCGCTGGAACAGCAATCCGATGGCGAGTGGGTCTGCCCCCGGACGGGCGACCGCTACGTCGAACACGACAACGAACTCCTGGAGACACCATGATCCCCGTCGCACGCCCCTACATCGGCGAGGAGGAACGCGAGGCAGTCGACCGCGTCCTCCGATCCGGCATGATCGCCATGGGACCGGAGGTGGCTGCCTTCGAGGAGGAGTTCGCCGAGTTCACCGGTTCCGCCCATGCCGTCGCGGTCAACTCCGGGACGTCCGCCCTGCACCTGGGCCTCATTGCCGCCGGCGTGCAGCCCGGCGACGAGGTCATCGTCCCGTCCTTCACCTTCGCCGCCACCGGCAACGCGGTCGTCCTGGCCGGCGGGACCCCGGTCTACGCAGACATCGACCCCGACACGTTCAACTTGTCCCCCGAGGCCGCCGAGGCCGCCATCACCGAGCGGACCGTGGGCATCATGCCCGTGCACCTGTACGGACAGGCAGCCAACATGTCGGCGTTCCAGGACATCGCGGACCGGCACGGACTGTTCCTGGCCGAGGATGCCGCGCAGGCGCACGGCGCCACCTGGGAGGGCCGACCCGTCGGCAGCATGTCCCGGATGGCGGCGTTCAGTTTCTACCCGACCAAGAACATGACGACTGGCGAAGGTGGCATGATCACCACGGACGACGCCGACGTCGCACGGATGGCGCGACTCCTGCGCAACCAGGGCATGGAGCAGCGCTACGCCAACGAAGTGGTCGGGTTCAACACTCGTCTGACCGACATCGGCGCGGCCATCGGTCGTGTGCAGTTGACGCGCGTGCCTGGCTGGACCAAGCAACGCGTTGCCAACGCGGCGGTGCTCGACGACGCCCTGACCGCCGTCACCGTGCCCGTCGTGGCCGACGGCGCGACACACGTCTACCACCAGTACACGGTGCGGTCAGACGACCGTGACGCCCTCACAGCCCGACTGGACGATGCCGGCGTCGGCTACGGCGTGTACTACCCCACCCCCGTCCACCGCCTGCCCTCGTTCGGTCTGGATCTCGACCTGCCCGCCACCGAGGCCGCCGCCCGGGACGTGCTGTCCCTGCCGGTCCGCCCCGACCTGACCGACGACGAGATCGACGCGATCGTTTCGGCGGTGAACGCATGAGCGACCTGCGTGCAGGACTGATCGGCCTGGGCATGATGGGCCGCAACCACGCCAGAGTGCTCGCCAGCACCGAAGGCATCGACCTGGTCGGCGTCGCCGATCCTCTGGGCGACCAGTACGACGCCGCGCGTTCCGCCACGGTGTACAACGACCCCATGGCGTTGATCGACTCCGGCATCGACCTGTGCGTGGTGGCGGCCCCGACCGAGGACCACGAGCGCCTCGGGCTGGCGTTGGCCGATGCGGGCGTGCACGCCATGGTCGAGAAGCCACTGGCGATGACCACCGATGCCGCCCAGGCCCTGGTCGACGCGTTCGAGGACGCCGGACTGGTCGGAGCCGTTGGCCACATCGAGCGGTTCAACCCCGCCCTGCGCCAACTGCGCCGGCGACTCGACGCCGGGGATCTCGGTGAGCTGTACCAGATCTCGACAATTCGCTGCGGGCCGTTCCCTGGCCGCATCCGCGACGTGGGTGTCATCAAGGACCTTGCCACCCACGACGTCGACCTGACGGCATGGGTGGCCGGCTCGCCGTTCACGTCGATCAGTGCCCAGACCGCCCACAAGTCCGGACGGGCCCACGAGGACCTCGTCGCCGCCACCGGCATGCTCGGCAACGGCGTCGTCACCAGCCACCAGGTCAACTGGCTGTCACCGATGAAGCAGCGCCAGACCGTCGTGACCGGCGAGCGCGGGGCATTCGTCGCAGACACGCTGACGGGCGACCTCACGTACTACGAGAACGGCGAGATCGAGACCACCTGGGAGGCCGTGTCCGCGTTCCGCGGTGTGTCAGAGGGCAACGTCACCCGCTTCGCCTTCGCCAAGCAGGAACCGCTGGCCACGGAACACGAGGCGTTCCGCGATGCGGTGCTCGGCGACGGCGGCGACATCGTCACCATGCGTCAGGGCATGGCTGCCGTCGCCGTTGCCGAGGCCATGCTCAAGTCTGCGTCCAACGACGGCGCCAGCGTGAGGTTGCCTTCCTGACGCTTCCCCTTGGGCGACACCTCGTGGCCACGGGCCGCGGCTTCAGGGACGCCCGACTGAGTCGTACATGATCCCGGCGTTGCGCATCGTGGCGACGTCGTAGACGTTGCGGCCGTCAATCACGATCGGATAGGCCATTGCGGCCTTGAAGTCATCGGGTGTGATCGCCCGCACCTCGGGCCACTCGGTGGCGACCAGGGCCGCGTGAGCGCCGGGCAGCGCCGTGTTCAGGTCGTTCGTCAGGAGCAGGTCGTCGCCTGCCCAGTCCGGCAGCACGTCCACCATCGGGTCGTAGACGCGCACCGTGGCACCCTCGTCGGCCAGCCGCCGGCCGATGTGCAGCCCCGGTGCCTCCCGGGTGTCGTCGGTGTCGGGCTTGAACGACGCGCCCAGGATCACCACGATCTTCTCGTCGAAGTGCCACAGTCGGCTCCGCAACTTCTCGATGACGTGGTCGCGCATCGTGGCGTTGATCTGGCGCACGGCCCGCATCAGCGTGGCATCCTGGCCCAGGTGTTCGGTCAGGTGCACGAACGCGTCGAGGTCCTTGGGGAAACAGGATCCGCCGTAGCCGATCCCCGCGCGCATGAAGTGGGGCCCGATGCGATCGTCGTGGCCCATGCCGGCCGTCACGACGTCGACGTTCGCGCCGACGCGCTCGCACAGCAGTGCCAGGTTGTTCACGTAGGAGATCCGCATCGCGAGGTAGCCGTTGGACGCGTGCTTGATCAACTCCGCGGTGGCCAGGTCCGTCTCCACGAGCGGGCAGCCTGACTCCGCAACCACGTGCGCGAAGACCTCCCGAAGGCGCTCGCCGGCCCAGTCGTCCTCGTAGCCGATCACGATTCGGTCGGGGGCGAGTGTGTCCTGCACGGCCACCCCCTGGCGTAGGAACTCGGGACTCG
>DATFMD010000078.1:0-11307 GCA_035267125.1 Nitriliruptoraceae bacterium
CCGGGTGGGCCACCCTCAACCTCGAATACAGGCGGGTCGGCAACGACGGCGGCGGCTGGCCGGGCACCTTCGACGACGTCGCGGCCGGCGTCGAGCTGGTCACGGGCCTGGTCGCAGACGGGATGGTCGATCCCGACCGGGTCGCGCTGACCGGGCACTCGGCCGGGGGGCACCTGGCGCTTTGGGCAGCAGCCACCACGTCGGTCGACCTCGCCGGCGTCGTCGCCGTCGCCGCGATCACCGACCTGGCGGCCGCCCACGACGCCGCCTTGTCGGACCGGGGCACGGCGGCCAGCGACCTGCTCGGCGGCACCCCCGAGCAGTGGCCCGACCGTTGTCGCGACGCCTCCCCGATCACCCACGTCCCGATGCGCATGCCGAGCGTCCTGGTCCACGGCAGCGACGACGCCAACGTGCCGCTGTCGCAGTCACGCGCATTCGTCGACGCCGACGGCCATGCCGGCGGCTCGGCACGACTGCGGATCGTGGCCGGCGAGGACCACTTCGCGGTCCTCGATCCCCGCAGCGCCACGTTCGCGGCAGTCACCGACGAACTGGCGACCATGCTGGCACCCGCAGCCCGGACGTCGCGATGACCGAGTCCGACGCGATCCCGGTCCAGCCCTTCCGCACGCACCTGTACGACCCGACCGAGTTGCTGGCCGGCTTCGCGGCCGATGACGACCTGTCCTACACCTTGACCCACGACTTCGCCGTGTACCGGGCCTGGATCGTGGCCGGGAGCGCCCACTGCAGCCATGTCCACGCCATCGCGCAGGCCATCCACGACTCCTCGATCACCGAGGCGCTCGACGACTGGGTCGCGGACCGTCGCCTGGTCGGCATCATGGGCGGCCACCGGATGGCGCGCAGTCCGGATCCCGCCTCGCCGTATGCCCGTGTCGCCCGGTTGGCGCGCACGCTTTCCCGCAACGGCATGACGCCGGTGTCCGGTGGCGGACCGGGGGCGATGGAGGCCACACACCTGGGGGCCCGGACGGCCGGCCTCGACTTGGACGACGTTCAGGCACATCTGCAGGACCTGGCCACCGCAGCGGCCTTCCCGGAGGGGATGGGCGAGCTCGTCGCCCGCGACGGCAAGATCGACCTCGCCCTGGTGCGGCGTCTGCACCAGTGGCAGGCACCGGCATTCCGGGTCTGGGACGCGACCGCCAGGCAGCCCGGCGAGTCACTGGGCATCCCGACGTGGCACTACGGCCACGAACCACCCACGCCGCTGGCGACACACATCGCCAAGTACTTCCAGAACTCGGTGCGCGAGGACGGGCTGCTGGCGATCGCCCGCCACGGTGTCGTGTTCTTCCCCGGCGCCGCCGGCACGGTGCAGGAGGTCTTCCAGGACGCGACCCAGAACTACTACGGCCTGCACGGACTGGTCAGCCCGATGGTGTTCGTCGGCGTCGACCACTGGACGCGTGTCCTGCCGGTCTGGCCCGTGGTGCAGGCGCTGTTCACCGACCACGAGATGCTGCACCTCACCGACGACGTCGACGACGCCTGCGACTTCCTGGCGGCGCATCCCCCTCGACCGGCCTGAACGGCCCGGTTGGGCCACACCACACGAGCTGCTGGTCTACAGCAACAACTCTCGGTCCACGACCTGCTGGCAGACCTCGTGGAGTTTCTGGTTGCTGTTGCGGGCGTGGTCCCGCAGGCGAGCGAAGGCGTCGTTCGGCGAGACGTGACGACGTTCCGCCACCACACCCTTGGCCTGTTCGATGACCACTCGGCTGTCCAGCGCCGTCTGCAACTGCTGCGCCAGTGTCCGTGACTCGGACAGTTCCAGATTGTTGAGCACGTATCCCGAGGCCATGTTGGCCAGCACCTGTGCCACCCGGACCACCTCGTCGGACCACGGTCCCGCTGTCTCGCGGTACAGGTCCATCGCACCGATGCGCCGCTCGCCGACCGGCATCGGCAGGCTGGCCACGGCGAGCAGTCCACGCGACGCCGCCACCTCGCCGTACGCGGGCCACCGATCCGACACGCGCACGTCGTCCACACGAACCTGCTCGTTGGCCGAGAATGCCGCGTGGCACGGGCCCGATTCGGAGTCGGCCTGGAATTCCTCGATCGCGGCGACGCGCTCGTCCGACGCGGTCACGTAGGCCAGGGCCTGCCCGTCGCGTGCGAGCGCCACGCCGGCACCATCGACGTCGAGGACCTCGACGACCTGGTCGGTCAGGCGATACAGCATCTCGCCGATGTCGTAGGCGTGCAGGAGCGCAGCCGCGAAGTCTTCGTAGACATCCAGCAGGGCAGATTGGTTGATCATCGGCAGCGGCCGTTCGTTCGACGAGTACCTGAGGTACGTGAACGTCCGGATCTGGGGCGCTGACGTGATGTCGCGATTGCAGGCACGAACCACCCTATCGCACCGTCGTGCACGCAACCCGGCGTGCTGCCGAGCCGAAGGGACCGGGCGGGTGGCACCGAACCGGTCCAGGGGCGGTTCAGGGCCACCACCCGAAGGGACAGGTCGTTCGTGGTCGAGTCTTCTTCAGCCGCCCAATGCGGTCCGGACGGCGTGGCGGGCCCGGTCGAATGCACCGGCGACGGGAGCCAGTGCGCCCTTGGCGACTGCGTTGTTCGGCGCGTTCGGGTGGGCACGGGTCGGTCCCACCGACTCCAGTTGCTCGAATCGCCGGGCCATCGCCACCATCTCGTCCTCGTCGAGGACCTCCTCCAGGCGCGGGAACTCCTTGTCCTCCTCGTGCTCGGCGTGCGCCAGGACGGCGTCCCGAAGCGACCGGAACTTGTCCATGAACTCCTCGCCTTCCGAGTCCATCGACTCCATTTCCGCCATCATCTCCTCGGCTTCCTGCTCCTCGCGGATCACCGAATCGACGACCTGGTCACCATGGGCCGCCTCACGACTTCGAGGATGCACGATCGCCTGCTCGGCAGCCTCGTGGCCTGCCAACTCCGACAGGATCTCGTTGAACAGGTCCGCGCGTTCCTCCTTCGGCGTCTGTTCGAGGCGTCCGAACATCTCGCGGACCTTGTCGTGGTCCTTGCGAAGGTGGTCGATGATGGTTTCAGGCATGTGGGTCCTCCGGGCGGCAGTGGTGAGTGGGGCAGGCCGACGTACTGCTCGCCAATCATTCCCTGCCGGGCCGGTTCCCAAACGCGTTCGAGGGCCCGACCCCTGCCACCGCGCGACGTGTTTCCCCACCATGTCCGCGGGGCAGACCTCCCAGCGACCGTCGGTGACGCGTTCGCACGCCGGCGACGACCCGTCCCGACGAGGAGCCACCCATGGACGAGATCGATCGTGTCACACTCAAGGGTTCGAGGCTGCGACCCCCCTCGCGTCACCTGTTGCCGGAGGCCACGTTCGGCCACCTGGCCGTACCGCATCCGACGGCCAGCAGCGGCACCCGCCTGCGCATCCTGCTCGTCGCTCCGCCGTGGTTCCCGGTGCCCCCGCCACGCTACGGCGGCACCGAACTCGTGGTCGGAAACCTGGCAACCGGCCTGGCTGACCGTGGCCACGACGTGACTGTCCTGACAACCGGCGACGCGACGGTCGCCGCAACCAGGTGGTCCGCATTCGACCGGGCGCCCACCGAACACATCGGCGATGCCTCGGTGGAGTTGGCCCACCTGCTGGCGGCCTACGGTCGCCGGGAACAGTTCGACCTCATCCACGACCACAGCCTTCTGGGCGCGGCGATGGCAACCCTTGCGGCACCGGCGACCCCGGTGGTCCACACACTGCACGGACGCTGGACCCCCGGCGGAACCATGGCCTGTCGTGCCATGCAGGACGGCTGCCACCTGGTCGCGATCAGCCACGACCAGGCGCGTCGCGCCCCCGACGGGATCTCGATCACGCGCGTCGTCCACAACGGCATCGACCTGTCGGCGTTCCCGGTCACCACCACTGCCCAGGGGCACCTGGCGTTCCTGGGTCGTGCGAATCCCGAGAAGGCGCCCCACATGGCGGTCGAGGTCGCGCGTCGGCTTGGACGACGCCTGGTCATGGGGATCAAGGTCAACGAACCCGAGGAACGTGCCTACTGGCGTGACGTCGTCGAACCAGCCATCGACGGCCATGACGTCACCGTGGTGCGAAACGCCACCCACGACGACAAGGTGGCCATCCTGGGTGGCGCCAGTGCGGTCCTGTTCCCCATCCAGTGGCCCGAGCCCTTCGGTCTGGTGCCGGTCGAGGCCAACGCCTGTGGCACGCCGGTCGTGGCGTTCGCCAACGGCGCCGCGGTCGAGGTCGTCGCCAACGACCGCAGCGGCGTCCTGGTCGATCCCTCCGCCGGCGTCGACGGGCTCGTGGCAGCCGTCGATCGCGCCGAGCAGGTGTCGCGAACGGACTGCCGGCGCCATGCCGAGGAGCACTTCTCGGCCGAACGGATGGTGGATGACTACGAGGACCTCTACCGGGCCCTGGTGGACCGGACCAGCAGGCCGGTCCCACGGATCGGGTCGCACGAGACCAACCGTCGGCTGTCCGGACTGGGCGCGGCCGAAGGCTCCGGTCGGTGACGGTGCACGGCCCCTCCTGCGCATGCCCGTCAGTCGGGACCGCCCGCCGGGATCACTCGGCTTCCGCGACCGGGGCCCAGGTGCGCAAACGTCGAGCTCCGGCCAGGAACGCCTCCACGCTCTCATCACCCAGGTCGACGAATCCGTCGTGGTCGCCGCTGTCGAGGCCGGCGGCCTCCAGCAGCGGACCGGCATCGTCGCCGAGTGCCACGAACTTGCCGTGGACCATGGCGTCGGCCACGAACTGTCGCGCGGGCGGCATGGCTGCCAGGTCGTCCACGCTCGCGGCCGCGGGCACCACGGCGACCGCGTCGAACAGGACTGACGGGCCACCCGCCACGGCCTCGTCGACCTCGACCTCGTTGCCGTCACTGTCGCTGATCCCCTGCACGGTGGGCGCCACGACCATCACGGTCGCGCCCTCCTCCTCGAAGGCCGTTCGCAGTGCCTGCAGGGTCGCAGCGTCCACGCCATCGGTCACCAGGACACCGAGCCGTCGACCGGCGAAGTCGTCGGGCCCGTTGCGCAGGATGCTCAGCGCCGGAGAGGCTGCCAGGTCCGTGACCGGTTCACGTGCGGCGTCGGCGGGATCGGGCAGGTCGGTCATGCCCAGGCCGGCGGCAACCGCGTCCGCCAAGTCGTCGTGGACGTGGCGCAGGTGCGACACGACGCGACGACGAATGCGCTCCTGGTCGCACTTGCCGAGCTCGAACGTGAAGGCCGACGCGATGTGGTCCTGTTCGACCGACGTCTGGCTGATCCAGAACTGGCGAGCCTGGCTGTAGTGGTCGGCAAAGGTCTCGGACCGCGCACGCACCTTGGCCCCCTCCACGTGCGCCGGAAACGTGACGAATCCGGCCTCGGGATCCTCGCGCGGCCCTGCCTGCTCACCTTCCCACGAGTTCGGTTCGTAGTTGGCGCGACCCGTCGGGTTGCGCATGGCCATGTGCCCGTCCTGCTGGAACACGTGGACGGGGCACTTGGGCGCATTCACCGGGATGTGGGTGAAGTTCGGGCCACCGAGGCGCTTGAGTTGGGTGTCCAGGTAGGAGAAGTTGCGTCCCTGCAGCAGCGGATCGTCGCTGAAGTCGATGCCGGGGACCACGTTGCCGGTGTGGAAGGCAACCTGCTCGGTCTCGACGAAGAAGTTGTCCACGACCCGGTCCAGCACCAACCTGCCCACCCGTTTCACGGGGACGTCCTCCTCGGGGATGAGCTTCGTGGCATCCAGGACGTCGAAGGGGAACCGCTCCGCGAAGTCCTCGTCGAACACCTGCAGACCGAGTTCCCAGGCGGGATGGTCACCTCCGCGGATGGCGTCCCACAGGTCGCGACGATGGAAGTCCGGATCCGCACCGTTGATCTTGACGGCCTCGTCCCACACGACCGACTGCAGACCTTGTTCGGGCTTCCAGTGGAACTTCACGAACGTCGACGTGCCCTGCGCGTTCACGAGGCGGAACGTGTGGATGCCGAATCCCTCCATGAAGCGGAACGACCGGGGAATCGCGCGATCGGACATGACCCACAACAGCATGTGGACGGTCTCGGGCGTCAGGGAGGTGAAGTCCCAGAAGTTGTCATGGGCGGACTGCGCCTGGGGGAAGCCGCGGTCGGGGGCGGCCTTGACGGCGTGGATGACGTCGGGGAACTTGATGGCGTCCTGGATGAAGAACACCGGGATGTTGTTGCCGACGATGTCCCAGTTGCCCTGCTGGGTGTACAGCTTGACGGCGAATCCGCGCACGTCACGAGCCAGGTCGAACGAGCCCTTGTTGCCGGCAACCGTGGAGAACCGGACGAAGGCCGGCGTGCGTTCGCCGGCGCGCTGGAACAGGTCGGCGCTGGTCAGGTCGGCCAGTGATTCGTAGGTCTCGAAATGCCCATGCGCACCGAAACCTCGTGCATGCACCACGCGCTCCGGGATCCGTTCGTGGTCGAAGTGGAACATCTTCTCCCGGAAGTGCTGGTCCTCCAGGAGCCCGGGACCCCGCGCACCGACGCGCAGCGAATTCTGGTCATCGGCGACCGGTGCCCCCTGCTGGGTCGTCAGCGGTGGCCGCGCTCCGTTGGCCACCTGGTGGGGTTCACCACCGCTTCCGACGTGGTCTCCGACGTGTTCGGTCATGTTGGCTCCTGGCAGGAGTGGAGGTTCCGCACGCATGCGTCCGAATGTTCCCCGCCCGCCTCCACCTGCAAACACGGCGATTTCCCCACAGAGGTCGTGCCCCGGGCCCACTCAGGTCGCCGCTCACGTGCCGGGGTGCTCCGAGACCGGCACCTGTGCCATCGTCACCGGGACACGATCCGCAGTGTCCCGCCTGCCACCTCACCACGAACGCCGTCCTCGGAGCATTCGACCGTCAGCGCGGCGCTGCCCAACGGCATGCCCGCGATCCGCATGGGTGCAACCGCGGCGCCCGGCAGCGACCGCAGCAAGACGGTGCCGCCAGGCACGTTCGGCTCGAGGCCCATCACTGCCCGGGCGATCAGCCAGGCGGCGCCGGCCGCCCAGGCCTGCGGTCGACACGCCGAGGGATACGGCACTGGGGCCACGGCCTGCTCAGCACCAAGGCCGGCGAACAGCTCAGGCAGGCGATGGCCGAATTCCGGTGCCGCGGCGAGCAGCTGTCTGAGCAGGGTCGCAGCGGCGTCCCCCTGACCCGTGCGCGCCAATCCCCAGATCGCGATCGCGGTGTCGTGGGGCCACACCGAACCACAGTGGTACGACAACGGGTTGTAGCCGCCGGAGTGCGAGGAGAGGGTGCGCAGGCCGTAGCCGCTGGCCATGTCCTCGCCCACCAGGCGTTGCCCCACCAGCAGCGCCTCGGCGGGATCGAGGATCCCGGTGAAGAGCAGGTGGCCCATGTTGCTCGCCACCGCGTCCACGGCGACCTTGTCGGCATCCAGGGCCACGGCCGGATGGCGACCTTGGTCATCCTCGACCCAGAACTGCTCGCGAAATCTCATCGCCAGGTCGTCGGCCCACACGCGCCACCGGCCTGCGCCGGCACGCCCGAAGTGGTCGAGCAGGTCGGCACCGCCCCGCGCCGCCGCCACTGCGTAGCCCTGGACTTCCGCCAGCGCCAGCGGGGCCAGGGCGATGCGTCCGTCCGCGAAGCGGATTCCGTCGTCACTGTCCTTCCACCCCTGGTTGGCCAGGCCCCTCCCCGTCGGTGGCACATACTCCAGGAACCCGTCCCCGTCGGGGTCCCCAAAGCTGTCCATCCACTCGAGCGCCGCCTCGACGTGGTCCATGAGCGGCTCCAGGTCGCCGTCGTCCAGCCCCCACCGCCATGCCTCGTGTGCCAGCACGACGTACAGCGGCGTGGCATCCACCGTGCCGTAGTAGGTGCTGGGCAGGTCGGCCCGGTGGGCGAGTGCCCCGTGGCGAACCTCGTGGAGGATCTTGCCGGGCTGCTCCTGGGTCTCGTCGTCGACGCGGACGCCCTGGCGGCGGGCCAGGGTGCGCAGCGTTCCCAACGCGAGGGCCGGATCGATCGGCAGGGCCATCAATGCGGCCCAGATCGAGTCGCGACCGAACAGTGTCAGGTACCACGGGCTGCCCGCGGCCACGAACTGGTCTGTCGGTGCACGAGGGTCCACCATCGCCAGCGCCTCGATGTCCTGCATCGATCGGCGCAGCCATTCCTGCAGGTCGGGATCGTCGCTGGTCACCTCCGGCAGCTGCGGCGGTGTCCCGCCCGTCGTGCCGCCGCGGGGCGAGGCCTGCCCGGGCTCCACGGTCCCGAAGTTTCCACGGGCCGCGACGTCGACGGCGACCGTCCGTCGCTGGCGACCACGGAACTCGACCTGCAGCCACGCGATCGCGCCCCCCGGAACCGTGGCAATCGCAGGACGCGCGGGCTGGCCATCCAGGGTCAACGTCACCAGTGTTCGCTCGTCGCCACCCGGTCGATCGAAGGCAACCGACGACGTGAAGGTCTGGGCCGGTACCTGCGCCTGAGGTCGACGGGCCCGCACGTCGGCGATCGCGGCGAAGTCGGTGCCAAGTTCGACGACGACCACCAGTGCCCTGCTCCCGTGGTCTGCGTGTTCGAACTCCAACTCCTCGCGAAGTCCGCCAGCGACGGTGCGCGTTCGTCTGACGCGGATGCGGGGATCGGCACCGTCGGCACCGGACGGGGCCAGGTACCCATGGAAGGATGCCGATCCGGTCCCCCCGCTGTGCGTGGCCAGCGCCGCGATCGGGGAGCCGTCGAGGCGCACGGCCAGGTGGCTGAGGAAACGAACGTCCCGGACGAAGAAGCCCAGGTGCTCGCCGGGGACGATGTCGCCGCCGGCTTCGGACAGGGCGAACGAATCGCCTGAAACGGTGGTGACGGTCCCGATGGTCATCGACGGACCTCCAATCTGCAGGTCGAGTTTGCCCATTGCGGGTTGCGGGCACACCCATGGTGGTCACCACCTCGGAGGCGATGATGTCACAGTCCCGGCCCGGACATGCAGGTCACGACGAGGCGGGTGCTGTCACCGCTCGCTCGATGTTCGACCAGTGGCTGTGCAGTGCGGCCAGGGGCCGCGCTGCACAGCCGCCAAGTCCCGCCCAGTGCCGGCTCCTCGCGGCCGACGAGAGCCTGATGCCCGCAGCTGCCCGGTTGTGCCTGCCGGGCGCAGATGCGCCGACGTATGCCCACGCCGTGGGCCTGCTGCAGTTGCTCTGTGACCGGGGCCTGGCAACGGACTGGACGACCGCATGCCGGATCGTGGGAGCACTTCCGGCCGCGCTGCTGCACGAATACACCGAAGCCATCGACGCCGACCTCGCCAGCTCGGCAGAGCCCAGTGGCACTGGTCTGGCCAGCGCCAGCACGTGAGCACTGGCGACAGCCGACACGCCCATGCGTCACGCATCGAGCGGCGGTCGCACGCACCTCCGCCCGGCCACATCGGGCCCCGGGGCAGCGCCCGGTCGACCGAGACGAGGAATCGGCTCGCCCCTTGACAGGGGTGCCCGAGCGCGACACCATCGAACTGCTTCCTCCAGACCCCGGGAGCATCCCTCCAGACCCCGGGACTGCTGAAGACGCGGCCGGCCGACGTGCCGATCACATCGATCGACACCCGTGCCAGTTCGACGAGTCGCGTCCTGACTGGAGGGACACGCAGTGACGGCTGCCATCGATTGCGTCCGACCGCATGTTGGCGACGACGAGCTGTTTCGACGACATCGCCAAACCGGTGACCGCGAACTGCACGATCAACTGGTGGCCGACCACCTGGGACTGGCCGTCGCCATGGCGCGCCGGTACGGCGGGCGCGGCGAGGATGCCGACGACCTGCGCCAAGTCGCCGTCATCGGTCTCATCAAGGCCGTCAACCGGTTCGATCCGGACCGGGGACACGCGTTTGCCACCTTTGCGGTCCCAACCATCCTGGGCGAACTCAGGCATCACTTCCGCGACGCCGGGTGGACCATCCGTGTGCCCCGCCGGGTCAAGGAGTTGCGTCGAAACTGCAGTCGTGCGCACCAGGAACTGCAGCACCGCCTGCATCGCACACCCACCCTTGCAGAGATCGCAGCGGAACTGGGCGAGGACGTCGACGACGTGCAGGTGGCCATGGTGGGCGTTCGTGACTGCTACCAACCCCAGAGGTTGGAAGGCTCGACCCCATTGCAGTCCGCCAAGGCCGACACGACCGAGGAAGTGGCCTGCCGAGAGGTGCTTGTGGAGGACATGCTGGCGGAGTTGCCGAACCGCCAGCGCCGGATCTTCGTCCTGCGCTACTACGAGGACTTGACCCAGCGGGAGATCGCCGAGCAGGTCGGCATCAGCCAGATGCACGTGTCGCGTCTGTTGCGATCTGGCCTGGAGGACCTGCGAGCCGTGGCGTGAACCCCGCCGGTGTCGGGCTGGTTGGTCCCGACCGCCCCGTCACACGTCAGTGTGTGCGCAGGGCGTCGATCAGTTCGGACTTGTCCATGTCGGACCGACCATCGATGCCGATCTCGGCCGCCCGATCTTGCAGCTCGTCCACGGTCCACTCCTCGTAGGGAGGCGCACTGCCACCGCGCTTGGCCGCCGTCGTGCGGTCGGTGTTGGCGATCCGGGCCGCCTTCTCCTTGGACGCGCCGTCGTCGCGCAGTGCCTCGTACTGCTCGTCGTCCTTGACGGAGGGACCTGGTTCCTTGTCTTCTGGCATCACGTGCTCCCGTCGTCGTTGCGTCGTTCGTCGTTGCGTCGTTGCGTCGTGCGTCGTTGCGTCGTGATGTGTGCCGTCGAGGGGTGACCCGAGCCGGAGACGTACGACTGGGCACTGGGGTCAGGCTCGGTCCCGCCATCGGCATGGCACACCCACCGCGACCGCACGACAGCCATCGTCGCGGTCACGTGGAACGGCCGCCACCGACGAATGGTCGAAACACGCGAAAGCCCCGCCTGAGTGGACAGACGAGGCTTCGCAGTACCCCCGAGCGGATTTGAACCGCCGTTACCGCCTTGAGAGGGCGGCGTCCTGGGCCGCTAGACGACGGGGGCAGGACATCGTGTGGCCCCACGTGGAGGCCACACATTTGTGTGCCCCGCACAGGCGGGGCGGAATGGGCGCAAAGGTAGCACCCACAGCTCGGGGGGAAGGACTTGAACCCTCAATAACTGGACCAGAACCAGCCGTGTTGCCAATTACACCACCCCCGAAGGGCCGTGCCATGGTAACTGCTGCGCGCCTCCTTCGCGAATTGGTGCCTGTCCGTTCGTCGACGTTCACCCCACCCTGCCCGCGAGCCCCACCACCCTCCAGCGTGCGCACCACCGACGACAT
>DATFMD010000079.1:0-7867 GCA_035267125.1 Nitriliruptoraceae bacterium
CGGCGCAGGTGCGCTGGCCCTGGCCGGCCCGCAGGACGACACGGCGCTCCACCTGGGCCGGACACTCGACCGTCGTCGCGCCGGTGAACACGCCCAGTTCGTCGAGCACCTGGCCCGAGTCCAGTTCCACCTGGACAGCGACGACATCGACGACGCTGGCGAAGTCGGCGGGAGCATCGTCCTCGTCGGCCGCCACGCTGTCGGCCTGGGCATGCAGCACGACGACGACCGGTCGCTGCGCGAACGCATTGAGCACGTCGGCGCGAGCCGGATCGACCAGGCCGACGACGCGCAGGTCCCACCCGTCCAGTTCCAGGTCGGGCGGTGCCAGCGGTGCCGACGAGGCGTCCTCGGACGCGTCGTCACCGGGGGTGTCGGAAGGCGACTGGGAGGGACTGTCGGATGCAGGTCCGGAAGGCGACTCGCTGGGCTGCGGACTGGCTGGCGGTGACGTCTGCCCCGGTGGCGTGGCCCCGGGCGGGGTCGGTTGCGCCTGCGGAGGAGTCCCCGGCGTGACGCCAGTCGTCGGGTCCTGCGCCGCGGCGGTCACCGTGTCCAGCGGACCGGCGTCGGTGCCGACACGCGCCGTCGGTTCGCCGCATGCTGCCACCAGCGTGGCGATGGCCACCACGATGGGCACGAGCATGCGACGCCGAGGCCGCGCCCGTCGGACCGACTTGTTCACGCCACACCCTTGCCTCGTCACCGGGACCGCGCCGAGGCGCGCCTGCTCGATCCCTCGGGGCCCGGAGCGATCAGTGTGCCGCGGCGTGGCGGTCCGCGACGTCCAGTGCCTCGTCCACGACGTCGATCACCCATGCCAACTCCCGGCGCGTGGCGACCAGTGGCGGGGCGAACTGGATCCGATTCTGGTGCGCGAACGGCCACACCCCGCGGTCCCGGCAGGCCGCGACGACCTCGGTCATGGGAGGGTGCATGCCGTGGACCAGGGGCACCAGGGGCTCACGAGTGGACGCATCCGTCACCAGTTCCACGGCCCAGAACATCCCCAGTCCGCGAATGTCACCCACGCTGTCGTGGCGCTCGGCCAGACCGGCGATCTCCTCCTCCAACCACGGTTCGATGGCGCGGACGTGGTCCAGGACGTTGTCGCGCTCCATGACCTCGATCGTGGCAACGCCGGCAGCACACGCGAGCGGATGTCCCGAATAGGTCAGTCCGCCGGGATACGGGCGGTCGTCGAAGGTCGCCGCCACCTCGTGCGACATCAGCACGCCACCCAGCGGCACGGATCCCGAGTTGACACCCTTGGCGAAGGTGATGAGGTCCGGTTGCACGTCCCAGCGCTGGATCGCGAACCACTCCCCCACGCGCCCGAACCCGACCATGACCTCGTCGACGATGAGCAGGATGCCGTGCGCGTCGCACAACTCCCGCACCCCTTCGAGGTAGCCGTCGGGCGGCGCCAATGCGCCGTTGGTGCCGACCACGGTCTCGAAGGCCACCGCGGCGATCGTGTGGGGGCCTTCGCCCAGGATGACGGCCTCGAGGTGGGCCAGCGCACGCTCGCACTCCTCCGCCCAGTCGTCGGACTCGAACACGGAGCGATAGAGGTGGGGGCGGAAGAAGTGCACGAAGCCGGGCGGCTCGTCGAGCATCCAACCCCGCGGCTCCATGGTCATCGCCATCGTCAGGTCGGAGCCCCCGTGGTAGCTGTGGTAGGCGGTGAGGATCTTGGTGCGCCCGGTGTGCTGGCGGGCCATGCGCACGGCGTGTTCGTTGGCGTCGGCACCACCGTTGGTGAAGAACACCTTGGCCATGTTCTCGGGCGCACGCTCGACGACCATGCGTGCCAGTCGCGACCGCATGTCGTTGGCGAACGAGGGGGCGACCATCAGGAGCCGATCGGCCTGCGCCCGGATGGCGGCCACGAGGTCGGGGTGGCGGTGGCCGAGGTTGACGTTGACCAGTTGGGCGGCCAGGTCGAAGTAGCGATTGCCCTCGTCGTCCCAGAACCAGCACCCCTGGGCGGCCACGATCGGCGTGGGGTTGATCGCGGCCTGCGCCGACCAACTGTGGAAGACGTGGGCACGATCCTCGGCCCGGATCTCGGCGCCGTCGATCTCGCCGACGTCCGGGCGATCCGGCGCATTGGAGGGCAGTGAGGAGGATCGTCGCTCGGAGGTGGACATCTCGCGGTCCTGTCTGCCCGGAAGTCGCGGGTCGTGGGTCTGGCGCGGTGGGCGGAGGTGGTGGCACGGGCGGATGGGAACGGGGTTCGTGGACGGCGCATGGGCAGCGTCAGGTTGCAAGACCCTTCCCCACGCGGCGGGTGTCGGGGTCCAGGTCGGCGACGCCGGGCGCGGGCCAGGTCGGCGTCGCCGACACGGGACGATGGCCTTCCCACCACGCGGCCGCAGCGAGCACGTCGCGGTCGCCGAAGCGCGGCCCGGCCACCTGCATGCCGATGGGGCCGCCGTCGTCGGTGAAGCCGGCGTTGATCGACAGGGCCGGTTGGTGGGAGAAGTTGTAGGGCACGGTGAAGGCGATGTGGTGCATCGCGCGGGTGACGTCGTTGGCAGGTCCCGGCCAGTGGGCGGGAAAGGCCACGTTCGGCGACACCGGCGAGATCACCAGGTCGTATGGTCGAGTGGCCGCCACGGTGGCCCGGCCCACCTCCAACTGCTGGTTCGCGCACCGCATCACTTCGTGGCCGGCGACGTCGGCGCCACCACGACACCATTCGGCGATGTAGGGCAACACGGCGTCCTGGCGTGCCGGCGAGAGGCGCCGGAACACCTCCCACCCCCGGACCCGCCAGAACAGGTCGAGGTCGGCCAGGGAGTCCGGCGTCATGAACGGGGCGACCTCGACCACGTCGGCGCCCGCCCGTGCGAAGACCTCGGCGGCTGCGCGCACGGCGGCGGCGACCTGGGGGGCCACCTCCATCCCGGCACCGGCATCCAACTGCAGACCCACCCGGAGCCCGGCTGGGTCGAAGTCGGGCACCGGAGCGACCCGCGCCGGCACCGGCGGCAGGCTGGTGTGGTCGCGGTCCTCGGGATCTGGTTGCGCCAGCACGTCGAGCAGCAGGGCGCAGTCGGCAACCGTGCGCGTGATCGGACCGACCACCCGACCCCAGTAGGGCGGGGCGACCGGCGCCAGCCCCCACGACGGCTTCAGGGACACCAATGCAGTCCACGCCGCCGGCAGTCGCAACGATCCGCCGATGTCGGAGCCCACGTGCAGTGGCCCGTACCCGGCGGCTCCGGCCGCGCAGGCCCCGGCGCTCGAGCCCCCGGGATTCCAGTCGAGGTTCCACGGGTTGCGTGCCAACGGGTGGAAACTCGACAGGCCCGACGACAGCATCCCCCAGTCCGGCATCGTGGTCTTGCCCAGGATCACCGCCCCGGCCTCACGCACCCGCGCCGCCGGTGGCCCGTCCGCCGCCGCCGGCACCAGGTCCGTGGCCGCGGTCCCTGACGGGACCGGTGTCCCCCGGGTCGGGATGTTCTCCTTGAGGGTGATCGGCACACCATCGATGGGGCCGGCCGGGGTGCCCTCGCGCCACCGCAGCAGCGACGCCTCCGCGGCGTCGCGGGCCGCAACAGGGTCGGGGGCATACAACGCCTGCACGTGCGGTTCGAGCACCTCGATGCGCGACTGCACGTCGTCCAGCACGTCGACCGGCGACAGGGTGCCCTCGGCAAAGCCCGCCACCATGGTGGTGGCCGACAGGTCAGCCGGTCGAGGTGCGACCACGGCGGGCTCCGTCCCGATGTCGAGGACCGCATTGGCGTGACCGGTCCCGCGGCCATGCGCGACACCGTCGCCACCATCCTAGGGACGTGCCGAAACGGGCACCCGACGGAGGCTGGCCTTGGCTGGCACCCGACGGCCGTCGGCCCTGCCACGCGCACCGATACCGTCGACCGGGCAGACGTCCAACCGGCAGGTACAGCGATGACGGCCTCCACGCGGCACGGCCAGCCTGCGGGCTCGGTCCCGTGGCCGCGATCCCGCTCGACCACGGTGCTGGTTGCCGCGACCACGACCGCGTGGCTGCTGGCCGGCTGCGGCGCGTCCGACGACCCCGCCGACGCCGCCAGCATCGGCGAATCCACCAGCGCGATCGACACCGAGACCGCCAGCGAGACTGCCGCTGCCTCGCCGAGCACCGCCAGCGAAGCCGCCCCGTCGACGGCCTCGACCGATCCTGCCTCCCAGCAGTATCCCGACGTGCTGGCGGTGGAGCCCACCGCCACGGGAGACACGTGGACCATCGCGGCCACGATCTCGTCGCCCTACGACACGCCGCAGCGCTACGCCGACGCCTTCCGGGTCCTGGCCGAGGACGGCACCGTCCTGGGCATCCGCGAACTCGCCCATGACCATGCGGCCGAACAACCCTTCACCCGCAGCCTGTCCGACGTCGCCATCCCGGCCGAGGTCACCTCCATCACCGTCGAGGGCCGTGACCAGGCCAACGGATGGGGCGGCGACACGGTCACGGTCGACCTGCCACGTTGACACCGACCTTCACCGTTGCCGCCGACCAGCCGGGCACACGGGCGGGCACCGGAGGCATCACCCTCAATCGGCGTCCGGCGCCGCCAGGATCCGTTCGGCCTCGGCCACCAGCCGTGCCAGGGCCTGTTGGTCGGGCCTGGGGCGCAACGCCACGAGCGACTGCTTGACCTGTTCGTAGATCTCGGCCTCGACGCTGCAGCGGTCGCATTCGGCCAGGTGGGCGGCAACGAACTCGGCATCGTCGGGTCCCAGCTCCCCGTCCAGGAACTGCTGCAGGACCTGCCTGACCTTGAAGCAGGACGGACGACGCCAGCGCAGGAGCACGTTCATCCCAGCCCCTTCCGGACGTGACCACTCTTCTCCAGGATGCCGCGCAACCTTGCCCGTGCGCGGTGCAGGCGTGACATGACCGTCCCGATGGGGACGTCGAGCATCTCGGCAGCCTCCTTGTAGGACAAGCCCTCCACATCCACCAGGGTCACCACCGCGCGGTGACGTTCGGACAACCTCGCCAGGGCATCGACCACTGCCGGGTCCGCGATGCGGTCCAGCGCCTGCTCCGCGGCGGTGTCTCGTCCCTCCGCGGCCGGCAACCGCCCGAAGGTGGCTTCGGGATCGAACGCCAGCACCGGCGACTTCTTGCGGACACGATTGATCTGCGTGTTGCGCAGGATCGTGAGCAACCAGGCACGCGGGTACCGACCATCGAACCGATCGATGGCACGGTGTGCGCGCAACAGGGTGTCCTGCACCAGGTCCTCGGCATCGTGGGGATCGCGCGTCATGCGCATTGCCATGGCATGCAGCAGTTGCAGTTCCGGCATCACGTACTCGCGAAACAAGGCTTCACGGTCGCGGTCGACGGCATCGTGACTGCTCATGCTGCGTCCCCGCGCGCCGCCGCCACCGGCCGGGCCACGACACCACGTGTGCCCCGCCGAGCGCACGGCAGACCGCACGGGCACACGGTCACGGTCGCGCAACGCACCGCGGCGACCTGCACCCCGAAGGGCGACGGTGAGGCGAACACGGCGGCCATGGCGTCCCGACGTCGGTGGCGCAGCGCCGATGCAACCCTGTGAAGGGGGGAAAACGCAAACCCCACGTTGCATTGCCCGGCCTTGTCGTCCACGTGATCGCCGACCGACTCGGTCGACATGCAATGCAACACGCTGGGTCCCGACTTGCTTCCATGCCGCGCACCCCTCGACGCACACCGACGCGTCCCATGATCACCAGACCTCGGGGCACCAGACCGTCGAGCATCAGACCGTCAGGGGAATCATCGCCATCCAGGCCACGAGCAGGATGACACCCTCGCGCCTGCTGACCCGTCGACCCGTGAGCATGAACAGGCCGGCGACCAGCACGACAGCCACCATCAACAACACGGCCGTGACGGTCAGGGAGACGTCGTCGATGATGCCGGGGCCCAGGAGTGCCGCGACCCCACCGACGGCCAGCGAGTTGAAGATGTTGGAACCCAGCAGGTTGCCGATGACCAGGTCGGTTTCGTCCTTGCGGGTCGCCTGCAGCGACGTCGCCAGTTCCGGCAACGAGGTGCCCACCGCAACGATGGTCAGGCCGACGAACCCCTCTCCCAGTCCCAGCGTCGACGCGATCGACAGGGCGGACGTCACCAGGAGTTGGGCCGCGCCCACCGTGCCGACCAGGCCGACCAGGGCACGTCCCAGTTCCCACCCCAGTCGCACCTCCTCCTCGCCGACGAACTCCTCCACCTCGCCCTCCAGTGTGTCGTTGCCCTCGCGTCGAGCGCTGACCACCAGCCAGGTCACGGTGGCCACCAACGCCACCATCAGGACGACGCCTTCGAGCCTGGTCAGGCCACCCTGGACGAGCACTGCGAAGAGGAGGACCGAGACGATCGACAGGGGCGCCTCGCGCCGCAGCGTCGAGGACTGGACCGTCAGGGTGGCCACGAGCGCAGCGGCCCCCAACACCAGCGAGACGTTGGCGAGGTTGGACCCGACGATGTTGCCGACGGCGATCTCGAGGTTGCCCCCGGCCGCGGCGAATCCCGACACCACGATCTCTGGGGCGGAGGTCCCGATCCCGATGACGACCGCGCCGATGACGACCGGTGACATCTGCAGACGTGCCGCCGTGCGGACCGCCCCGACCACGAACAGTTCGGCCGCGAACGTCAGGATCGCCAGGCCCACGAGCAGGCCCAGCGCTGGCAGCAGCATTGCCATCGGAGGCACCGTTCACGACGGGGAGCGACGAATGCAACAGGCTACGGTGCGTCTCGCCGCGCCGACGATGCTGTGCGACGCACCCCCTGCGCCTCGCGGCCCACGGGCCTGCCCAGCCGCGACGCCGCGGCCACACGCATCCGCAATCCCGAAGGTCGTGCATGGCTGCCCCTCCAAGTGACCTCGACGTGGTCGTCCTGGCCGGCGGCGTCGGAGGTTCGAAACTCGTTCGCGGCCTGGCCGCCGAGGTCGACCGCGACCACTTGACGATCATCGTCAACACGGCCGACGACTTCGAGCACCTCGGCCTCTGGATCAGTCCCGACGTGGACACCGTCGTGCACCGCCTCGCGGGCGTCCACGACCCCGACCACGGCTGGGGTCGCGCGAACGACACATGGCGGGTCATGGATGCCGTCGAGGCACTCGGTGGCCCCGACTGGTTCCGCCTTGGCGACACCGACCTGGCCACGAGCCTCGTGCGCACGCATCGTCGCCGGCAGGGTGCCAGCCTGTCCGCCATCACCCGCGACATCGCGATGGCCCTGGGAGTGGAGCAGCGCGTGCTGCCGATGACCGACGACGTCGTCGCAACAGTCGTGCACACCGACGAGGGCGAACTCGGATTCCAGGAGTGGTTCGTCGCTCGTCGTTGCGCTCCGACGGTCCGGGGCCTGGAGTTCCGCGGGGCGGCAGACGCAACGACTTCGGAGGGCCTGACCACCACGATCGCCGCCGCTGACGTCGTGGTCCTGGCCCCCAGCAACCCCTTCCTGAGCATCGATCCGATCCTCGCAGTGCCCGCCATCGGCGCCGCGATCGCGGCGCGTCGTCCCCACTTGCCCACGATCGCCATCAGCCCGATCGTGGGAGGCCGTGCGCTCAAGGGACCCGCAGCCGCCCTGTTGTCCCAGTTCGAACTGCCCGTTTCCGCCACCGGGGTCGCTCGCCACCTCGCTCCCGCCATCTCGGCGATCGTGGTGGCGCCCGAGGACCTGGTGGAGGTCGCAGGCGTCGAACGCCTCGAGAGCACCTCGATGGTGATGGACGACGAAGCCTCGGAGCGCGCCCTGGCACGCGACGTCCTGGCCGCCGCGCACGTCGCATGATCGCCCGCACGCCCCCCGGCAAGACTCCCCGCACGCCACATGACGTCGAGC
>DATFMD010000080.1:0-7199 GCA_035267125.1 Nitriliruptoraceae bacterium
ACCTGTCGAAGCGCTGGATGCGCCGCAACCGCGATGGCGTGACGCCGACTTCGTCGTGGAACAGCGTGATCAGGTGCTTGTGGCTGACGCCCAGGTCACGTGCCAGGGACCCGAGGCTGCGGGCGTCGGGCAGGGCGGCCACGGCGTGCGCGACGCGACGGTCGGGGCGGTGGCGGCCTCGAGCCGCACGGTGGCGCGCGACGAATCGACGCAGCAACGCCTCCTCGACCACCGACACGCCGGCGACCACGTCCGCTTCGGCGAGTCGCGTCCGCAGCAGCGACAACTCGGAGTCCGGCGCGTCCAGGTCGTCGAGGTCGACGACCTGGTCGGTCACGGTGCCCAGCGGCAGGTCGAGCAGCGCTGCGGCGCCGCCGGGCCTGAAGCGCACGCCGATGAGGGCAGTCGTGCCCTGGGACGCGATCGTCAGCGGGCCCTGCTGCATCCCTGCCAGCCAACTGTGGCGGTACCAGCGGTCGGTCCCGGCGCCACCAGGTGCAACCACGCGGTGGGCTGGCCCGAGGTTGAAGATCAACTCCACGACGCCATTGGGCAGGACGGTCTCGGCCGGTACCCGAACGACGCCTGCGACTGCCCAGATGCCCGCGACCCACTGGTCCAGCGGCGCGGCGACGCGGTGCATGCGAAAGACGAGGTCGTGTGTCGGTGCCTGCAGTGCAGCCGTCACGACTGGCGGGTGCCGACCAGGTCGGCCAGCGCGGCGAGGTCGTCGCGCGCAGTCCCGGCTGGCAGCTCGTCGATCCTGGATCGTGCCTCCGCGACCAGGGCCGACATGCGCTCGGAGGTGGCCTCGCGGGCCCCGCTCGACACCAGCAGGGCGAGCCCTTCGGCCACGGTGTCGTCGTCCAGGTGGCGCACGCCGAGCATGGCGTCCAGGGTTGCCGCAGACGCCGAGTCGAGCCGGGCCATGGCCTCGGCCACCAGGACGGTTCGTTTGCCCTCGCGCAGGTCGTCGCCCACGGGCTTGCCGGTGACGTCGGCGTCGCCGAACATGCCCAGCAGGTCGTCGCGCAACTGGAAGGCCACGCCCAGTGCATCGCCCACGTCGGCCAGCTCGGCGACCAGGTCTGCGTGTGCACCACCCAACACGGCCCCGAGTTCCAGCGGCCGGGTCACCGAGTAGCGGCCGGACTTGAGCGTGGCCACCTGCAGGGCGCGGTCGATGTCGGCGTCGCGACTGGCCGCGACGGTGATGTCGAGGACCTGTCCCGCCATGACCTCGCGCCGCAACCGCGAGAAGGCGGCCTGCCCGGGCCCGATGTCGACCGTGGTCGGGTCCATGCTCGCGAAGGCGTCGTCGGCCAGCACGGCAACCAGGTCGCCCAACAGGATTGCAACCGCCGCGCCCCAGTCATCGGCGTCGCCGGACCATTCGTTGCCCGCGTGGTGCGCCGTGAAGCGACGGTGGGTCGTCGGGCTGCCGCGCCGGGTTGCCGACGCATCGATGAGGTCGTCGTGGAGCAGGGCCCAGGTGTGGACGAGCTCGACCGCCACGGCTGCACCCAGGACGTCGTCGCGAATCCCTCCCGCCGCCTCGTGTCCGACGACCACGAGCAGCGGCCGCAGGCGCTTGCCGCCGCCGGCCACCCATCGCTGGAGCTCGTTGGCGACGGGATCGAGGTCAGCGTCCACGGCGCGCAACTCGTCGGCGGCCGTCCCGACCAGCGCGGTCAGGCGATCATCGATCGCCGTCCGGGTCGCGCCGGTGCGGTCTGCCCACGACCTGTCCACGCGACCTGCGTGGCGCGGGTCGGAACCTGGGGGCATGCCCGCCTCCTGTGTCGAATGTGGACCGGCCCCGCCGGTCGGGCCGATGTCGGGCGAGGGTAGACTCCCGATCCCACGCCCCAGCCCCGAGGATGTCGTGGATTCTTCCCCCCGACGTCACGACGAGACCGGTCCCGCAGCCGTCCGGGTGTCGGCCGAGTTGCGCACTGCTCGATCCGTGGCCGTGCCCGAGCCCTCGCCTGCCTCCCCGGTCGCGATGACGCCCAGCCCGCCGGTGGATGCCCGCGCTCGTGACGCGGCACCGCTGCAACTGCCGCGTCCCCCGATGGTGCCCGATCCTGTCCTGCCGGAACTCGGCTCGCGACCCGCCGGACCGCGCCGGGATCCATCCACACCGCCAGCGGCCGCGCCCAACGAGACCTCCGCCTCGGCATCGTCGACCCCGCAGCGTGGCGGCGGTCGACTGCAGCCCGAGGGGCACGTCGAACGCGTGATGCCGCCGGGCGTACCGCCGACCTGGGACGTGCCGGACGTGGCCCTTCCCCGCCTGTTGGCGGATGCGGTGCGTGACTTCCCCGACGTGGTGGCGCTGTCCCGGCGTGGTGGCGCCGACCTGACCCACGTCCAGTTCGCGGGACTGGTCGATCGTCTGGCGTTGGGCATGGCCGAGCGTGGTGTCCGCCGGGTCGTGGTGCTCGATGCGCGACCGTCGGCGATCGTGGTGCTTGCCCAGGCCGCGTGGCGCCTGGGCGTTCCGCTGGTGACCGGAGCCGGCGAGTCCGCCGGTGCGCCGGCGGTCGACGTCGTCGCCGACCCGGCCCAGCCCGACCTGGTCGACTTCGACGTCGCCGACCCGGCTCCGCCAGACGCCGACCCTGCTGCGCCGACAGGTCCCGACGGTCCCGCACCGCAGTCGGGGGCGCCCGTTGCCGCGTCGCTCGGACTGCTCGACTTCTCGCAGGACCACGACCTCGTCGTCGGGTCTCGGCGACGTCTCCACGACCTGCGCGTTCCGGCTGCGGCGATGCTGGTCGACGATCTCCAACGGATCCCGGTGGATGGCGTGACCGGGCTGGCCGGGGCCCGTGACCGGACCCGCCGCATCGCGCGCCGCTTCACGCGCCGCGACCACACCAGCCTCACGGGGATGCTCGAACACACCACGCAGGGCGCGTTGCCGGCGGTCGCATCCGATGCCGTCGCCGTCATCCGTCTCGATGGTGGAACTCGTCGTTCGTTCACCCACGCCAACCTGGTCGCGGCGGCCTTCCAGACGCGCCTGTGGATTCCGGACATGGCGGCAGGGTCGGAGCGCGTGGCGGCGGCGATGGACCTTCGTGGCCCGGCCGCCTTGGCGTTGGGGCCCGTGCTGGCCGCGTTGACCGGCGCCACGCTGCGGTGTGACCAGGATCCGGCCACGACCATTGCCGGGGCCACGATTGCCTTCGGCGAGGTGGAGACGTGGCGGGGGATCGCTCGCCGTCATGGGCGCCGGCACCGCCTCCAGCGAGGTGATGGGTCGCCCAGCACACTTCGGGTGGGCGGTGTGGTGACGACGTCGATCGACGACCTGCTGCCCGCGGTCGATGTCCGTGCGGTGATGGCCCACACCGAGGGTGCTCGGCTGCGGCACTTCTGGTCGGCCCCGTCGGCGTGTGGACCGGTTGCGGGACAGCCGGTCTACGGTCGCGTCCACGGTGCCCTGGGGGCGGAGCCCGTCACCAACACCATGGTCGTCGCCATGGGTGACCGGGTCCGCGCCCGGGGACCACAGTTCGCCGCCGGCGACGGTGACGATGCCGGCTGGACCGACGTGACCGGGTCGGTTCCGGCGATGCCCGCCGCCCCATCCCGCCCCGTCCTCCCACGCCGGCCCGCCCCACCACGCAAGGACGCACGATGACTGCTCCACGTCTGTTGGTGATCGACAACTACGACTCGTTCACCTACAACCTGGTCCAGGAGTTGGGCGTGCTCGGGGCCGAGGTGACGGTCGTTCGCAACGACGTCGTCGACATGGAGGGACTGGTGGCGGCGCCCCCGGACGGCATCGTGATCTCGCCGGGTCCGGGGACCCCGGACGACGCCGGGCAGTCACTGGATGTCATCGCCGCCATGGCCGGTGTCCGTCCCGTGCTCGGCGTGTGCCTGGGCCACCAGGCCATCGCGCAGCACTATGGCGGCACCGTGGTGCCTGCGCCCGAGTTGCGCCACGGCAAGACCAGCCTGGTCTACCACCGGGGCCAGGGTGTCATGGCGCAGGTGGCGACGCCGTTCGACGCGACCCGCTACCACTCGCTGATCGTGCGGCGTGACGACCTGCCGTCGGTCCTGCGGGTCACTGCGGAAACCTCGGACGGCATCGTGATGGGCCTCGAACACCGACAACTGCCGATCCATGGCGTCCAGTTCCATCCCGAGTCGATCCTGACGGGCGCCGGCCGCCAGTTGCTCGGCAACTACCTCACCGTCGTCGGGGCCGCGCTGGAACCCAGCGCCACGTAGCCGCCACCCCGATGCGACCGCGGAGCCCCCCTGTGAGCGGCCGCGTCTTCGCCGTGGCAGACCGGTCGCCCGGCGACCGCGACGAAGGCTAGTTCTCGAGCAGGGCGATCGCCTCGTCCAGCGTCGTCACCCCGTCCACGGCCAGACGACCGTCGGCAACGGCAAGGGCTTCGCCAACCTGGCTCTCGTGCACCAGGAGCAGGTCGGCATCGTTGGCGATGGCGCCCAACACCTTCTCGGGGATCGAGCCCACGCGACCGACCAGGCCTTCGTCGTCGATGGTTCCGGATGCGGCCACGGCGCGCCCGGCCAGCAGGTCCCGGTCGGTGACCATGTCGTTGATGACCAGGGCCGTCACCAGCCCGGCACTCGGCCCACCGATGTTCGTGATGTCGGTGGTGACCTCACGGGGCAGCTCCATGCGCGTGATCACGGTGCCGAGCGTGACCCCGATTCCGGTTCGTTCGCCACCCGGCAGCAGCGCGACCGTGACCGACAGGTCGATGACGTCGCCGGCCCGTTCGACCTGCAGGTCCAGCACGTCGCCCTCCTCCTTGGCGGCGGTCGAGGTCGACAGTTCCTCCACCGATGCCAGCGGACTGCCATCGGCAGCCAGGATCACGTCGCCCGGCTCGATGACCCCGTCGGCCGGTGCCCCGGCCAGGATCGACCGCACCACCACCTCGACCGACGTCTCGACGTCCTCGCCGGCAGCCCGCAGCGCCGCGGCAGCGGCCTGGTCGAACGAGGTGGCGAAGGTGTCACGCTGCTGGCCGAAGTAGAAGCGGTCGCCCACGCCGTCGGGGATCACCTGGGCGCGCGGCACGAGCCGTCGTTCGTCGTCCAGGGCGGCCCGCAGGACCAGCGCCATGCCGGGATGCCAGGTCTGGGCGGTGAGCAGGAGTCCCTCACCATTCACCGGGGTCGTGGGACCCGAGACCCGGATGTCCTCGGTCACGTCCAGCACCGGACCCGGTGACAGTTCGATCACCGGCATCGGCACCAGGACGAAGCCGGCCAGCACCAGCATGCTCGCTCCGACGACTCGTGCCCACTGCCAGGCAGAGCGTCGATACCGCGGTGGCGACGATGCCGTCGGGTCGTCGGGAACAGGCGGCGGGTTCCGCCACAGGCGCCACTGCCGCACGGCGAGCACGACGATGAAGGCGGCGACGGCCGTCAACCACAGCCCGGACCACAGCGCTTCCGGATTGCGCAGCACCAGCCAGCCGGACAGGGCCCAGATCCCGACCCCGAGCGAGATTCCCACCAGGGCGGACAGGCGGGCAGCGGTGCGACGGGTGCCCAGCAGGCGCCACAGGGCAGCCTGCAGGACCCGCCCGCCATCCAGCGGAGCGCCCGGCAGCAGGTTGAACAGGGCGAGGCTGAGGTTGAACCACCCGAGCAGGCCCAGCACTGCGGCTGCCGGCGCCAGCCAGCCCATCCAGTCCAGTCCCGCGGTCACCAGCCCGCAGGCCGCGGCCACCTGCAACGACACCCAGGGACCGACCACGGCGATGCGGAACTCGTCGCCCGGGGACCGGATCTGGTCATCCATCGCCGTGACACCCCCGAACACGAACAGGGTGACGCCATGGACGTGGAGGTGGTGCAGGCGGCCCTGTCGTGCGTGCGCCAATTCATGCCACAGGATGGACGCGAACATGCCGATCGTCGCGACGACGGCCAGGACCAGTGCACCACCCAGCGACCCGGCAACGTCGCGCAGCTGGTTGCTCGTGCCCCACACGGCCAGGGCCGCGATCAGCACCAGCGATGGGTGCAAGCGCACCGGGATGCCACCGATCGTCAGGCCGGTTCGACCATCGCTCGTTGCCATGACAACCTGTCGGGAGGACGCTGGCGTGCGGCAAGGACTTCGTGGCGAACCCAGCCTCACCGGGTTCGCCAACGTAACCAGTGACGGAGGTTCATGGTTTCGCCGGACACGACCATGGGGGAGTGCCTACGGTGGCAGCATGGAACTCAATGACCAGACCTTGATCCGACTGCTCGACCTCCACGACGACGTGGGCGTGCTGACCGTGACCACGGGGTTCGCTGAGCCTGGTGATGACGGTCGCGGGGCCCGCATCGGCTGGAAGAATCGCCTCCGGGACCTGCGTGCTGCAGCCGAGCCCGACGTTCGCTCGGCGCTGGACGCCCGCGTGTCGGAGTTCTCCCAGGACATCGATCGCCTGCTGGACCCCCGTGCCGATGGCAAGGGCCGCGCGGTCGTCATCGGCCTCGGCAGTGGCGAGCACTTCTCGTTCAGCCTCCAGACCCCGTTCGAGGATCGCGCCGTCCTGCGCGATCGACCCTTCCTGCGTCCGCTGATCGCGGCCATCGACGAGGGTCGGCCCGCCGGCGTCGTCGTGGCCACCAAGTCGGGCGCCCGGATCCTCGAGTGGACTGCACAGGGCACCAAGGCGTTGTCCGAGCACACCTTCGAACTCACCGACGATCAGACCTCGGGTGAAGGCACGGGACCCGCGGGTTCCGGTGGCCCCCGTGGCCAGCAGATCGTCAACCATCGCGAGAAGTTCGACGACCGCGTCGCGGCCAACCGCGATCGCTTCCTCAAGGAGGTCGGTCGGGTCGTGGAGAACCTGGTCGCCGAACGAGGGTGGGACCGGATCGTCGTCGCGGGGTCGGTCCGCATCCGCGATCGCGTCGGCGAGTTGATCGACACGGACCAGGTCACCGTGCTGCACGTCGACGAGGCGTGGGAGGACCGCAGTGTCGGTCAGATCGCCGCGGCCATCTGGCCCACGTTGCGGTCGGCCCACAGTGATCGCGACCGTGCGCTGGCGGCCCGCATTCGCGAGATCGCCCTGTCGGGAGGGGCGGCCGCCCTGGGCGTGCGCCGCATCGCTCCGGCCGTGAACCAGGGGCGGGTCCAGTACCTCGCGTTCGCCCATGACGCCGACGTGACCGGCTTCGTC
>DATFMD010000081.1:0-9044 GCA_035267125.1 Nitriliruptoraceae bacterium
CGACGACCTGACCCAGGGCGCCTTGATCGTGTTCGGCGGCGCCCTGTTGTTGACGCCCGGCTTCATCACCGACGTCCTGGGACTGGCCTGCGTGCTGCCCTTCACCAGGGCGCCGATGTCGCGCCTGGTCCGCCGGGTCGCGGCCGCAACGGCGGCACGTCGCATGGGCGCCGGCAAGGCCGGGGCGACGACGGTCTTCTTCACGACCAGCGGCACGTCGTCGTCGGACACGACCCGTCGCCGACCGGTGCGCCCATCGAGCGCGACCACGGGTGCCGACGCTGGGTCGACGTCCGGCCTACGGGGCGCGGACCACGTCGACCCTGAAACGTCGCGAGACGTGCCGGACGTCGAGGTCCTGGGCATCGAACGCGACGACGACCCGACGCAGCCGAATGGTGCGGGCGGCTAGCCGCACGACGCCGCCACGCCCGGGCCGGCCCGCTGCACCTGGGAGTGCCAGTTCCGGGGGCCGGGCGCCCGGGCCGGCACGATGCCTGTCGATACAGTCGTCGGCGTTGTCAAAGGAGGCACACGGTGGGGCATCTCAACGAGACCGCGCTGCCCGGCATCGGCCAGCGCGTGGAGTTCACCACGGACGAAGGTCGCCGTGTCGGCGTCGTGCAACACCACACGGGCCGTCGCGAGGTGTTCGTGTGCAGTCCCGACGACCCGGATCGTTCGCAGTTGACGGTCAGGCTGTCCGAGGACGAGGCACACAGTCTCGTGGAGTCGCTCGGAGTGCTGCAGATCGACGAGGGCCAGGGACCGCGCACCTACGAGGTCGAGGGGTTGGTGTTCGAATGGTTGGAGGTCGAGCCGGGCTCGCCGACCGTCGGCCACTCGATCGCCGACCTGGCGATTCGCACGCGGACCGGCGCCAGCGTCGTGGCGGTGCTGCGCGAATCGGGGCCGGTGCCGGCGCCCGAGCCCGAGTTCGTCCTCGATGTCGGCGACACGTTGGTCGTGGCCGGCACCACCGCGGGCGTCGATGCCGTGCGGGCGCTGTTGCAGCTCACGTGACGTGACCCACACGGTCCAGGTCCTGCTCGAGGTCGGAGGCGTGCTCGCCCTGCTCGCGGTCATGGCCCGGCTGGCGGGGCGACTGTCGGTCTCGCCGATTCCCCTGTACCTGGCTGCCGGCCTGGCCTTCGGCGACGGGGGACTGCTGCCGCTGGACATCTCCGAGGAGTTCGTGTCCACCGGTGCCGAACTCGGCGTGATCCTGCTCCTGTTGATGCTCGGCCTCGAGTACTCGGGGCGTGAACTGACCGGCAACCTCAAACGGGCAACACCCATCGGCGTGTTCGACCTCGTGCTGAACTTCACGCCGGGCTACGTGGCGGGCCTGGTCCTCGGCCTGGGCGTCACGACATCGCTGTTCCTGGGGGGCGTCACCTACATCTCGTCATCTGGCGTGGTGGCCAAGGTGCTCTCCGACCTGGGCTGGACCGGCAACCGCGAGACCCCGGTGGTGCTGTCGGTGCTGGTGTTCGAGGACCTGGCGATGGCCGTGATCCTGCCCGTGCTGGGGGCCATTGCGCTGGGCGGCAGCGTCACCGGGGCGGCGATCTCGGTGGTGGTGGCCCTGGGCGCCGTCGGCCTGACCCTGTGGTTGTCGGTGCGCCACGGCGAGCGACTCAGTGCGGCGGCCTTCTCCGACTCGGACGAGGTCAACCTGCTCACCATCATGGGCATCGCCCTGCTGGTAGCCGGCGCTGCCGAGGCCATCCACGTGTCCGCCGCCGTGGGTGCGTTCCTGGTCGGGATCGGCATCTCGGGGCCTGCCGCCCACCGGGCCGAGACCCTGCTGTCGCCGCTGCGCGATCTCTTCGCGGCGGTGTTCTTCGTGTTCTTCGGCCTGTCCACTGATCCCTCGGTCCTGCCCGGCGTCGCCATCCCGGTCCTGGTGCTTGGGGCGGTCACCATGCTCACCAAGGTCGCGGTTGCCTGGTTCGGCGGCGCCCGCAACGGCATCAGTCGACGTGGCCGCTGGCGCGCCGCCGCGCTGTTGGCGGCCCGTGGCGAATTCTCCATCATCATCGCTGCACTGGGTGTCACCGCGGGGGGCAGCGGCAGGCTTTCGGCGATCGCCGCCGGCTACGTACTGCTCACGGCCACGCTGGGCCCGGTCGCGGCCCGCGTGGTGGACGGGTGGTCGGCCCCCCCGAAGCCGGCCACGACCACGGGAGCAGCCCATGCCGGCTCGAGGTGAGACCGACCTGGTGAAGATGCTGGCCGGCCTGGCGGTCACCCGGCGCGACGGCGTGTTCACCTTCGTGGCGGTCCGGGAACCGACCCCCGCACTGGTCGCCCGTGCCCACGGCGTGGTCAGGGAGGCGGACGCGACCACGCTGGTGCTGCCCGTGGACGTTGCCACGGACCACGGGCTGCCCGTGACGGTGGAGATGGCGTGGTTGACGCTGACGGTCCAGTCCAGCCTGGAGGCGGTCGGCTTGACGGCAGCCTTCTCGCGGATGCTCGGCGACGCGGGCATCCCCTGCAACGTGCTGGCAGGCCACGACCACGACCACATCCTGGTGCCGGTGCGCGACGCCGACGCGGCCGTGGCGGCGCTCACCGCGCCGTGACGGCTCGTGGGGCACGAGCCATCGAATGACTCGTGCCCCACGCGCGCCGCCCCCGCGGTCAGTCGAGGCGATAGAAGCGGAAGAAGCCGAACTCGCCCGTCGGCAGGACCTCGAGGTCGTCGAAGCCGGCTGAGCGGGCATAGCCGCGCAGCACCGAGGGGCGGATCACGGTGCCCGTGGCAGCGCTGTCCGTGTCCGACTTGCCGTCCGGCAGGCAGATCAGCAACGAGAACCCGTACATGATCTGCTCGACCTCGTCACCCGGGACCTGCAGGTCGTCGGCCACGGCTTCGTCCATGACCACCACGGCACCGTCGGGCGCGGTCATGCGACGCATGGCGGCCAACACCTCGACTGGTCGCGGCATGTCGTGGATGCACTCGAAGGCGAACACGACGTCATGGCTGCCGTCCAGGTCGGCCCGGCCCACGTCGGCGACCTCGAACGTCACGCGGTCCGCCACGCCGGCCTCCGCGGCGTTGCGCCGCGCCAACTCGATCGAGGGGCCGTCGACGTCGTAGCCGACGATCGTGGCGTCGGGATGGGCTCGGGCGAGCGCGATGGTCGACCATCCGCCGCCACATCCGACGTCGGCGATCGAGGCGCTCGGTCGCGCCAACAGGGGAGCCACCGAGGTGCCCGCCAGGGCTCGGGCCAACTCGTGCTCGAACCATGGCCGGTTCATGTCGGCCTGTGCCTCGCGCATGTCGACGCCGTAGTCGGCCCAGGCCACGCCGGTGTCGTCGCGGTAGGCAGCGACGAGATCGTGGAAGCGCGCTCCGGCTGCTGCCAGCATCCGCGACAGCGGGGCCAGGTAGGCCAGGCTGGACCGATTGGTCATCACCTCGGCGACCGCGGGTTCGATCCAGAACCGTCGAGGCTCGCCCTCCGCCACCTGCAACAGCCCGGTCGTGGCCTGCTGCTCGAGCCACTCGCGCGCGTAGCGCGGACTGGAGGCCGTCGTCTCGGCGAGTTCCTCGGCGGTGCATGCACCCATCCTCGCGAGCGCGCCGTACCAGCCGAGGCGGTCGCCCAGCGCGATGGCCAGTGTCTCGACGGCGCCGAGCGCACTCGTGAACACGCGCTCGGCGACGTCGTCGGCAGTCCTGCCGGCGGCATCGCCCGGAGGTGCCTCGGGTGGCGGTTCGGGCGTGGGAGTGCGTGTCGGGTTCAGCATGTCGGTCATGGGGTGCTCCTTCTCGGTCGTCGTGATTGGTGACGGGGCACTCGCCCCGCGAGGACGCCCATGGTGCGCAGGCCCGCCAACCGCTCGCCTACGGCTCGGTTACGGCCCATGCGTGACTACCGTGGATGAGGTGGACACTCGCCTGCACTTCCGAATCCTGGGTCCCCTGCAGGTCGTCACGGCGGATGGCGACGTCGTGGCGATCGCCGGGGCCAGGGAACGCGCGCTGCTGACGCGGTTGTTGGTCGAGCCGGGCCGGCCCGTCTCGGACACACGGCTGCTCGACGACCTGTGGGCCGACATCGCGGACTCTGCTCGCAAGTCGCTGCAGGTTCGTGTGTCAATGCTTCGTCGACAACTGGCAGACGTTGCCGAGATCGATCGAGTCGGCAACGGCTACCAACTTGCAGTTGATCCCATGGCCGTCGACGCGACGCGCTTCGAGCGCGCGCTCGACGAGGCCGCCGGACTCGCACCGAGCGACGCCGTGGGGATGCTCGAGCAGGCGCTGTCCTGGTGGCGCCCGCCCGTGTTGGTGGACCTGCGGGACACCCCGGCTGCGGACATGCGCGTGCGCTGGGAACGCATGGCCCGGGATGCACGTCGACGGCTGGGATCGGCCCTGGTCGACTCCGGCCAGGCCGGTCGGGGCGTGCTGGTGCTGGCTGACCTTGCCGACGAGGCTCCTGACGACGAGGCCGTGGCCACCGACCTCGTGCGGGGGCTCTACGCAGACGGGCGTGCTGCCGAGGCACTGGTCGTGCACCGCGCCACGGTCGAGGCGCTCGCGTCGAGCGGATTGGACCCGGCGCCGGCGTTCAGAGAACTCGCCACGCACGTCCTGCAGCACGATCCGGGGCTGGCGGGGACATCGGTGCCCGCGCAATCGGGCCGCGACGCGACTGCGAGCCCACCGGCCACCACGTCCAGCTCGTCGGCCCCCGGTGTCGGCGGTTCACTGGCTCCCGTCGAGCCACTCCCGCCGCATGCGTCACTGCAGTTGGTGGCAATGCCGTTCCTCGGTCGCCGCCAAGCGGTCGCGGCTGCCGTGCACGCCCTGGTCGAGGACCGCGTTCGGCTCCTGACGCTGTGGGGGCCGGGCGGTGTCGGCAAGACGCGGCTCGCCCTCGAGGTGGCACGCCGTGTCGAGCCTGCCTTCCCGGAGCCGCACATCGTCGTGGACGGCGCCCGCATCCACGATCCCGACGACCTGCCGGCGGCGCTGGTCCGTGCCGCTGGTCTGCCCGAGCGAGGACGGCCCCTGGAAGTGCTGGCCGCCGGGCTCGGGGTCCGCCAGGTGCTGGTGCTGGTCGACAACTTCGAACACCTCATGGACGCAACCGACGTGCTGACCAGGCTGGTGTCGGCCGGTGAGGGCATCCAGGTGCTCGTCACCAGTCGCGTCGTGCTCAACCTGCGCCACGAACGTGTCCAGCCGGTCGATCCACTGGGTGCCCAGGCAGTCGCGGGCGAGGTGACCGCCGTCGACTTCCTGCGGCGTCGAGCCAGCGACATGGGTGCGACCGACGTCGACGACGACGCGACCCTGCGGCGCATCGCCGAGCGGCTGGACGGCCTGCCGCTGGCGCTGGAGTTGGCTGCCGCTCGTCTGCGGGGGATGCCGGCATCGCGATTGGAGGCCGACCTCGACCAGCGGCTTGGGGCGTTGGGTGTGCTGCACGACCTGCCGGATCGCCAGCGCACCCTCGAGGCAACGGTGGCATGGAGCGCCTCGCTGCTGGACGAGGGGCCGCGCAACCTGCTGCTGGCGCTGGGCGTGTTCGCCGCGCCGGCCGGGCGCGACGCGATCGCGGCCGTGCTGCCGGGTTCCGACCGGGACGACCTGACGGTGTTGGTCGACCACGCGTTGGTGCGTCGCGTCGCGACGGGCGACGGTCACGAGGCCTTCGTCCTGCTCGAGACGGTCAGGACGTGGGCGGCTCGGGAGTTGGCCGCCGCCCCGTGGGGCGAGTCGGCCCGTCGCCGGCATGCAGACCACCACTCCGCCGAGGCCGCCCTGGCTGCCGAGGCGCTTGAGACCTCTGCGCAGTCGACCGCGATGCGGCGCCTGGCCGCGGTCGAAGCTGACATGGAGCGGGCGCTGCGGACGCTCCAGGACACCGGCCAGGAGCACGTGTTGTGTCGCATGACGCTTGACCTGTGGCGCTGGTGGTGGGGTGTGGGTGCGACCCGGACGGCCCGACGATGGTTGCAGGTGGGAGCCACGACGGCCTGCGACTGCCCAGATCTGGCTCGTGTGTGGTCGCACCTGGCCTTCGTCCGGGCGACGCTCGGCGACGCCGACGGGGCACGATCCGCGCTGGCTGCGGCCGAGCGCGTCCCCATGGGGGGATCGATCCCGCCGGCTGTCGACGTGGCCCGCTGGGTCGTGGCGTTCCAGGACCAGGAGGTGGGCGCGGCGCTGCGGGCCGCTGACCGGGCCGCGGCCGCGTTCCAGGACCAGGGTCGGGCGGTGCTCGCGGCCGAGATGGGGGTGCGGAAGGCCCTGGTGGTGGCGGCCGCCGGTGATCTCGACGAGGCCGAGCGCCTGAACCGCACCGCGCTGGCCGTCATGGTGGCCCACGGGCCGCGATGGGAGCAGGCCAGCGTGCACAACAACCTCGCCCACCTCGCGCTCGAACGGGGCGACACCTCCACCGCCCTGGCTGAATCGGCGGCGAGCCTGGCCACCTTCGACCAACTGCCGTTCGTCCGGGACCGGTGGATCGCACGGGAGACCCTGATGAGCATCCACGCGGCCCGGGGTGACCTCGACGACGCACGGCAGGCCGGTCGCCTGGCCCTGCGCGAAGCCCGCCGGGTCGGTGACGTCGAGGCCGTCCAGCGGGTGCGCATCGCCCTGGCGGACGTGGAACTGGACGATGCTCGGCCGGACGTGGCTGCCGCCACGCTGCTGGAAGGCGCCATCGTGGAGGTCCATCCGGCGGTCGCCTGGCACCTGCTGGCCGTGTGCGCGCGGTTGCTGGCCATGGTCGGGGATCACGCAGGGGCTGTCGACGCCGCGTCATTGGCCGCCCGGTCCGCGCCCGACCCGCTGCTGCCCCAGCGCGAGCGGCTGGCGGTGGTGGTGCACGACCTGGTCACGTCCACGACCAGCCCCGATGTGGCCCTCACCGGTTCGGACCTGGCCAGCGTTGCGGCGAGGGTGGCGCTCGTCGTCGCCGATGTCCGTTGACACGCCCGTCAGGTTGGCGTGGCCGTTGTCGCCGCTAGCGTTCGGCAGTGCCGTGGAGCCGGCGCACCCCCCGCCACTGAGCACCGCAGGGGGACTGCGACACGAAGACGCCGACAGGACGCCGCCATGACCATGCAGGCCATTCACGACGCCATCAACGCCGACGCCGACGGGGACACCATCGCGTCGCTGCCGTTGCCCGACACCATGCGGGCGGCGGTGATACGCAAGTCCGAAGTGGACATGTTCGAGGGCATGACGAGTCGCGACAAGGACCCGCGCCAGTCACTGCACATCGACGACGTGCCGCTGCCGCCGCTGGGCGCCAACGAGGTGTTGATCGCCCCGATGGCATCTGCCATCAACTTCAACACCGTGTGGACGTCGATCTTCGAACCGCTGCCGACCTTCGGGTTCCTCGAGCGGTTCGCCCGCGAAGGCGAGCTGGGTGCGCGTCATGACCTCGACTACCACATCGTCGGATCCGACGCCGCCGGTGTCGTGCTGCGGGTTGGCCAGGGAGTGACGCGGTGGCAGCCCGGGGATCGGGTGACCGTCCACTGCAACTACGTCGACCTCGAGGGACCCGAGGGTCACGAGGACTCGATGCTGGACCCCACACAACGCATCTGGGGGTTCGAGACCAACTTCGGTGCCCTGGCCGACGTGGCGATGGTCAAGGCCAACCAGTTGATGCCCATGCCCACGCACCTGAGTTGGGAGGAGGCTGCCTCGCTGGGCCTGGTGATGGCGACCTCGTATCGCATGCTCGTGGGCCAGAACGAGGCCCGGATGAAGCAGGGCGACGTCGTGCTCATCTGGGGTGCCACTGGCGGGCTCGGCGGCTTCGCCACGCAGTTCGTGCTGAACGGGGGCGGCATTCCGGTGTGTGTGGTCTCCTCGCCCGAGAAGGTGGCGTTGCTGGAGGAACTTGGTGTCGAGCACATCATTGATCGCAAGGCCGAGGGGTATTCGTTCTGGACCGACAACGGCGAGCCCGACTACGCCGAGTACCGCCGCTTCGGGGGCAGGATTCGCGAGTTGGTGGGCGAGGACCCCGACATCGTCTTCGAACACCCCGGCCGGGCCACCTTCGGTGCCAGCGTCTTCGTGGCCAAGAAGGGCGGCACGATCGTCACCTGTGCCTCCACGAGCGGATTCCAGCACAGCTACGACAACCGCTACCTGTGGATGAACCTCAAGGACATCCTGGGTTCCCACTTCGCCAACTACAACGAGGCATGGGCGGCCAACCGGCTCGTGGCCAAGGGAATGATCCACCCGATCCTGTCCAGGACCTACCCGTTGGAGGACGTGGGCGAGGCTGCCCACCAGGTGCACCACAACCTCCACACCGGCAAGATCGGCATCCTGGTGGGTGCCTCGGAGGAGGGGATGGGGATCCGTGACCACGAGTTGCGGGCACGCCACGCCGACGACATCGACCACTGGAAGCACCTGCAGTAGCCGCGCGCCTGTCCAGGGTGGCCCGCTGCGAAGCGGGGTTGAGGCTGAGGGCGCGCCGGCTGGACGTTGCGAGCCCTTGGGCGAGCAACTCCAATGCGCCCGTCCTTGGCTCGCTACGAAGCCGCGTGGTGTCGCCGGGCGCGCCGCGTCAGGCCAGGACGGGCAACACACTGACGACCAGCCACAGGCTGGATGCGAAGGGAAGCGCTGCGGCCGCCCACGGCCGTTCGGCGTTCACCAGCAGCCCCATCGACATCGCCACCGCGGCGGCCACGGCACCGCTGGCGAGGTTGTCGAGCAGGCCCTGGCCCAACAACAGCCCACCACTGAACAGCCACAGCACCAACGCCACCACCCCGGGAGCCAGGGCGGCGTTGCGCGTGATCGCCAGGCCCGCCGGCAGCATCCGGTCCACGACCAGCACCATGACGGCGATGGCAAGCCCCATGATCGGGCCGACCGACACGGGGTCGGGGCCGGCAATCGCCACCAGCATCCACAGGATGGTGGCAATGCCGGCCAGTCCCATCCCGAACGTGCGCAGCGCCCCGCTGGCAGGCATGTCTGGACCCATGAACGCCGAGGGTGCTCGACGAGCCACCAA
>DATFMD010000082.1:0-7459 GCA_035267125.1 Nitriliruptoraceae bacterium
TCGTGCGACCGTGCCGCCCATTCGTCCTGGGCGGACTGGGTGTAGGCGTGGGACTCGGCCTGGTAGCCATCGGTGGCCTCGCCCATCGCCTTGTCGTCGAAGGCGCAGGTCAGGCCATCCTCCATCATGGTGTCACGCAGCGTGCCGTTGCCCAGTCGATACCCGAACCTGGCCTTGTCCAGGACGTACGGGGCATTGGACATCGACTCCATGCCACCGGCGACGATGACGTCGAACTCGCCGAGTGCGATCAATGACGCCGCCCGCGCAATGGCCGTCATCCCGGACGGGCACACCTTGTTCATGGTCTCGGCCGGCACCGTCAGCGGGATGCCGCCCTTGTGCGCGGCCTGGCGCGAGGTGATCTGGCCCAGGCCCGCCTGCAGCACGTGGCCCATCACGACGTAGTCGACGTCGTCGCCAGCCAGCCCGGCGCGGTCCAGGGCGGCCTCGATGGCGTGCCCGCCCAGGTCGGTGGCCGACAGCGACGACAACCCACCGCCGAAGCGACCGATGGGTGTGCGAGCGAGGGAGGTGATGACGGCTTCGTGCATGGCAACGCTCCTGCGAGGCGGCGGACGAGGTGGCGGACCAGGTGGCGGGTGCGGCCCCATCGTAGTTGGCCGTCGACTGTCCTAGGCTCGCCGCCACCAGCCCGCGTGCCCATTCCTGCCAGGAGTTCGTCGTGGACGTCACCCGCATCGACCAGATCGCCATCGCCGTCGAGGACCTCGACGCCGCCCTGCAACTGTGGGAGCGCGCCTTCGGGATCACGGCCTCACACCGCGAGGTCGTGGAGTCCGACGGGGTCGAGGAAGCGATGATCGACGTCGGCGGTGTGTGGATCCAACTGCTGCAGGCCACGCGCGACGACTCCCCGATCGCCAAGTACCTGGCCAGGAACGGGCCGGGCCTGCACCACCTCGGCTTCGGGGTCTCCTCGGTGGCCGACTCGCTTGACCACCTGCGCGACCAGGACGTGCGCCTGATCGACGAGGCACCACGACCCGGCGGCAGTGGCCACACCGTTGCCTTCGTCCATCCCAAGGGCACCGGTGGCGTGCTGGTGGAACTGGTCGAGGACGAGACCGACGACTGAGGACCGCACCGTCAGTCGATCGGGCCGGCAATCCTCACGTAGCCGTGCTTGAAGTAGCCCAACGCGTCCTCGTCGCCATTGGTGCCGGCGGCCACCACGGCACCGACGACGATGAGGTGGTCGCCACCATCGTGGATCGCTGCCACCGTGCAGTCGACCCAGCCGATCGCCGACGCCAGGATGGGGCAGCCAGTCGACGCCGTGGTGACGGCCACGTCCCCGAAGGCACCCCAGCCCCGCGATCGATCCGGATCGGCGAAGTGGTTCGAGACCGCCTCGCCATCCGCCGGCAGCATCGACAGGGCGAACCGGCGTCCCGACGTGACCCGCGTGGCCATGTCGGTCCGACGACCGACACACACCAACACCTGCAGTGGATCGAGCGACACCGACGTGACGGCGTTGGCCGTCATCCCGGACGGTTCACCGGCGGCATCGACCGTCGTCATCACCGTCACGCCCGTGGCGAATCTCGCCATCACGGAGCGAAAGGCCCGATCGTCGAGCGTGGACGTGGTGCCGGGTTCGTCCGGGCGGTCGGGTTCGCCGCCGGAGTTGGCAGCCCCGTTGGAATTGGCGGCCTCGCCGCCGGAGTTGGTCGAGCCCGGGGCGGTCACGCCACACCTGCGAACAGGTCGGTCGCCAGGGCACTGCGTTCGGCCTCGCCCAGCGGCCGCGCACTCGACACGACCGCGAACGCCTCCACGGCCATGAACTCCCGGAACAGGTCATCGGGGAAGTTGAAGAAGTACGAGTCCTCGCCGACCTGGCTGCGGTGCGCCAGCATGGCGACCCGCTTGCCATCCGCCTGCTCAGGGGCGTGCACCCGGGTCACCACCTCGGCGTCGGGTGTGCCGAAGTCCCCCGGCACGTCGTCGCCTCCGAACGGCGACTCCAGCCCGCGCCCGATGAGTTCCTCGTGCAGGCGCTGCAGTTCGCCCAGGGGGATCGCGTGGGACACGTGGAGATCCACGACGTGGGGTGCGCCCTCGACCGGCGCATCGGGGTCTGCGGCCAACTCGATCGCCCTGACGGTCACGCGGTGCCCCATGATGTGGTCCGGGTGCCCGTAGGTGCCCTTGGCGTCATCGCTGATCACGACCTGCGGCCGCACCCGCCGCACGTGCGCGGCCACGCGCAGACCCGCCTCGTCGAGGTCGGCATTGGTGAAGGCCTCGGCGTGCTCGTTCTCCGGTGTCCCGACCATCCCCGAGTCGCGATACCCGAGCCATGCATGCGAGCTCAGACGGAGGGCGTCGGCGGCTGCGGCCATCTCGACACGGCGCTGCTCGTCCATCGGCAGGTCCATCTCGATGCCGGCCAGGTTCTCGCCGTTCTCGCCGCCGGTGCAGGTGACGACATGGGTGTCCACGCCCTGTGCCGCGCTGTGCAGCAGCGTCAGTGCCGCGGCGAGCGACTCGTCGTCTGGGTGCGGGAAGACCCCCAACAGGCTGCGGCCAGTGGCGGGGGCATCACGTACTGTGGCGCCGGCATCGGGCACTGCTGGTCCTGACTCTGGCAACGAGGGATGCTGGCAATCTATCGCCCATCGGGATCTCCCAACCGACACGTCCCCGTGGCCGGCCGGGCCCCGCACCGACGTGCCGGCGTCCTGCAGCCCACCGGGGTGGTTGCCGCCCACCTTGCTGCGACCCCGGTCAGGGCGCCGGGAAGCGTCGCATGGCCTCGTGGAAGTCATCGTGATCGGGATCCGGCGGCTTCCCCGGGCCGAACGGATTCGGCGGCCGTGGTGGGTCGATCGGAGGCATGACCCCGGCCGTGGATCGTCGCTCGTCGAGCACCACGCTGCCCAGGCTGTTCGCGAGGGCGACGCGATCGCCCATGTCCGGCCACGACGCCCCGAAATGCCGCAACAACACGGTCTTGGCGATGGAGGTGTGGTCGAACACCGTGCTGGACACGCCAGCCGCGACCCATGGCGAGATCACCAGCGACGGGACGCGGGGGCCGAGGAACGTGGGACCGTCCGGGTGCAGGCGCGCCTGTGGTTCGACGTCCTCCGGATCGGTGTTGGGCGGGCTGGTGCCGGGTGGGGCGACGTGGTCGTGGAAGCCGCCGTGCTCGTCGTAGGTGATGACCAGCATCGACCGGGACCACAGCGGCGATTGCCGCAGGGCGTTGTAGGTCTGTTCCAGGAGTCGCTGGCCCTGCAGCAGGTCTGCCGGCGGATGGTCGTCGTTGGCGATTCGATCAACCGGGACCACGTCCGTGTAGTCGGGTTCCAGGAACGTGAACAACGGCAGGTCGCCGGCATCGACATCGGCGGCGAACCGATCGGCCGGACGGATGTTGCGATCGTCGAGCCGATGGCGATCGAACATGCGCAGGAAGGCGATGTCGCTCTCGTACACGCGCCACGCGGATCGGGGCAGGCGATCGAACACCGTGGCCAACTGGGTGAAGCCGATGCGAGGATCATCCAGCGAGAAGTTGTCCAGCGACGGGATCTGTCCACAGAACGTGGCGAACCGGTTGGGCCACGTGGGGCCGGGATGGGCGCAGAACCACCGATCGCAGACCAGGTAGTTGCGGGTGAGGAAGTCGTGGGCGGGCAGCGTGCCGGCCCCGTAGTAGCCCATGGGGTGGAACTCGGTGATGTCGACGTGGTCGCCGAATCGCCGGAGGAAGTTCGCCACGAAACCGGTCATGCGGCCGTCGGCCATCTGCTGCAGGACCCCTTCGTGGCCGTGGTCGGGGCTGATCGGGAACGTCGTGTCGGTGAGTTCCTCGACCGGGATCGTGACACCCACGCCGCTGTTGGCCTCGTCACCCCGGAGGCCGTCGACGTCCGTGCGGCCCGAACCCGGCAGGGACAGATGACCGAACAGGTGGTCGAAGGACCGGTTCTCCAGCATCAACACGACGATGTGGTCGATGCGCTCGGCGAGGCGGTCGGCTTCCAGGATGTCGCGTTCGCTGCCGGCGACCAGCGACACCTGTGGAAGCGGCGACGGCCGTGGTGGTGGTTCCTCCACCGTGGGATGACGGTGCTTGACCACCAGGGCATCCGGACTGGTCAGCATCTCCAGGAACGTGTCGCCGCGGTGGGCCAGGGTCACCAACCCCTCCTGGAGGAAGCCTCGCACCACCTCTCGCGTCTTCCGATCGTTGAGCTTGTCCTCGATCGCCTCGCCGAGGTCCCCGATGATCTCCTGGAAGTCCTTGTGCCCGGGGCCGAGCCCGATGAGGCCAAGGAAGGCGGTGATGCCCTCGACCACGAGTTCGGTGGCGTCGGCGAAGATGTTGCCGTCGATGAGGACGCCGTGTTCGACCGTGGCGCGACAGCCCAGGTGGCGGTCGAGTTCGAACCGGGTCTTGATGGCGAGGTTGACCAGGTCTGCGTCGGCCAGCGAGAACGACAGTTCCCTGCCTGCCTCCTCGAATCGCGCATGCACCTCCAGCACGGTGCGGCGGTCCGCGCCGCCGCCCACCGTCGACACGACGGCTGACACGGTCCGCAGGTTGATGTCGTTGGTCCCGAAGGCATTGAAGCGCTGCCGGCGCAATGCCGAACCACCGTGGCGCTTGAGGTCGTCGGAGAAGTCGATGAACGAGTCGTCGCCGTCGAGTCGCAACTCGAGGCCCAGTCCCTTGACCAGTTCCCGCGCAGCGCCATTGAGCAACGAGATCGGTACGCGAGTCGAGAACAACCGGTGGCGACCTCGCACGTATCGCGCCACGACCTTCACCGAGGCAGTCTGGCCCGACCGGTTGGTGACCGTCACCCTGCACCGCTTGCGATCAGACGCGGCCGGCAGGTCGATCTCGATGGGTTCGAACCCGTCGCCGTCGGACAGCGACACCAGCCCGCCGCCCAACTCCACCGTGGTCGGGGGCCGGCCCTCGATGTTGATGGACACCTTGGTCGCAAGCGTGCGGATGCCCAGTGCGATGTCGTCATCCGGATCGCCACCGGGCTTTCCCACGATGCCGTCGTCGTTGCCGGACGGATGCCCGAACCGGGTCGCCGTGACGACGACGGTGAGCGGCCCTGATCGCGGCGTGAACACCAGGTTCATCCCCTGCCGCGGGACACAGACCTGCGTCCGGGACGTGGTGCCCATGACGTCGACGAACTGTGGCGTCGACGGGTGTGGGGCCAACTCGTCAACGATCGGGGTCGTGGTGACGACGATGTCCGGGTCGAACACGACGTCGGGACCGCTCGTCACCGGCGTGCCGGGCCGCCGTGGCCGCCTTGGGACACGTGGGCGCCGGGGCAGCTTCGGCGATCCGGCTCGTCGTGGATCCCGCGTGGTCAGTTCCTCCGGGTCCGTTGGCTGCTTCGGATCCCTCGGATCGTCTGGTCGAATCGCCATCGTCCTGCTCCCCTGCACGCACCGACACCGACACCGACGCCGGCGCCATGCCAAGGTTCGTGGGAACTGGGAGGAGCCAGGGCGCCCACAGATACATGCCGGGACCCGTTAGTGTGGCACCGCCCCGCCATGCCCAACCGAGGAACGCCGTGCACCAGGTCGTCGACCAACCCGGACAACTGACAGCCGCACTGGCGGCAATCGACGCCGATGTGGTCGGGGTCGACGTCGAACGCACGGCGGCACCTCGCTACCACAAGCCAGCGGCACTGATCCAGGTCGGGACGGCCGACCGTGCCGTCCTCGTCGACAGTCACCTGCTGGGCCCGACACCCGAGCTCGGCGAGTTCCTGCGTGCTCGTCGCGTGGTGGCCCATGCCGCGACCAACGACATCGAGTCCCTTGACTCGGCGTCGGTGCGACTGGACGAACTGGACGACACCAGCATCGCTGCGGCCCTGCTGGGTCTGCCGACCGGGCTCGACCCGCTGCTGCAGGAACTGCTGGACATCGCACTGAGTCCCGACAAGGACAAGTACCAGCGCGCCAACTGGGAGCGACGGCCGCTGCCCGACGAGATGGCTGCCTACGCGGCCGGCGACGTCCTGCACCTTCCGGCCCTGATGGAGGAACTGCACGCCATGCTCGACGACCTCGACCGGGTCGAGTGGTACGACCAGGAGCGCGCCCACATGTTGGCCAGCACGAGGGCGGCTACCCGATCCTGGGAGGACACCAAGGGAAGTGGCCGCCTCGACCCGAGCCAGCGTGCCGTCCTGCGGGCACTGTGGGAATGTCGTGAGCAGATCGCCGACCGCCGAGACCTTGCCCCGAACACCGTGCTGCGTGAAGCGACCCTGGTCGACCTGGCCACCGATCCCGCGACGACGACGCGCCAACTGCAGCGCCGCAACGAGCGTCGCGGCAAGCCGGACGACGATGCCGCCGAGTTGCTCTTCGATGCGATGGACAGGGGACTGGCCGCCGACCCGGAGCCGCGTCCCCGGCGGTCGTCGAGCAATGCCGGCACCGCAGTCGACCGGGAGCGCCATGCCGCGATGCGCACTGCTCGCTCCGAGGTCGCCAAGGAGTTGGACGTGGACGCCGGCGTCCTGTGTCCCGGGCGCGTGCTGTGGGGACCAGTGCACGCGGACGTGTCGAGCCCTGACGAGCTGGTTGCGGCGCTGGACCTGCGGCCGTGGCAACTCGAGCTGCTTCGCGACCCCCTGTGGACCGCCTGGGAATCCGTCGACGCCCCCACCGACTGACCGACCCTCAGTGTCGACGGTGTGCAGTAGCGGCGATGTGTGGTCACCGAGCACCGCCGGCCGGACGACCACACGCCGTCCGGGAAGCGATGTCAGTATTCACAGATCTGCATTGAAACACTCCGAATGTCACACATGTCTCGTACGTTTGTTTCATGAACGCACACGCCATTCCCGCCACGATCGACCGGCTTGACGCGCCGTCTCCGGACGCGGCGCCGTCGGATGCCGATGCTGGTGATCGGGTGGCGGGTCAGTTGGGTGAACTGGCTGGTCTGGTGGCCGACCGTGATCGCATGATGGGTCGGGTCGCGATGCTGCTGGTCGACCTGCAACATGCCGATGGTCTGCATGACCGTCTGGGTGGGATGACGTTGCAGGTCTGGCTCGAACATGTCTGCCGTGTTCGCGGTGCCGAGGCACGGGCGCTGTTGGGTGCCGTGGACGTCTTGGCCCGGATGCCGTCGGTGCTGGTCGGCCTGTGCGACCGGTGGCTATCGTGGTCACAGGTCCAGGCAATCTGCCGTGCTGCCCGTCGGGCACCCGTGTCGCGCCTGGGCGAACTGGACAGTTTGGTGGCCGACCCGCCGCCTCCATCCACCTCACTGCCCAGCCGAACGGCCCACGCCGTCCGGCACGGGCACATTCCCATGGCCTCGCAGCCCCGGAGCCTCGGAGCCTCGGAGCGGACCAGACCAAGCGCAGGTCCGGCGACCAGTATGACGAGCGGCGCGCACCAGCCGAGGGAGATG
>DATFMD010000083.1:0-8326 GCA_035267125.1 Nitriliruptoraceae bacterium
GGCCGCGGGTGTGTGGACGTCGAACCTGTCGCGCGCGCATCGGGTGTCCCGGGCGGTGGAAGCAGGCACCGTGTGGGTCAACTGCTACGAGGAAGGTGGCCTCAGCGTCCCCTTCGGCGGTCGCAAGGAGTCCGGCAACGGCCGTGACAAGTCGGTGCACGCGGTCGACAAGTTCACCGAGCTCAAGACGACGTGGATCGCGCTGTGACTCAGGGTGGCGGACCACACGGAGAACGAGCGGAGCGAGTTCTCCAACCTGCCCGAGCGAAGCGAGGGCAGGCGACGACGCAGTCAGGACGCAGAACGAGCGCAGCGAGTTCTGCAACCCGCCCGAGGAACGAGGGCGGGCGCAGGCCGGTGGTGTTGATGACCACCTGGCGGCGGCCGCTGCCGACGTTCGTGGCGGCCGACACGGACCTGTACACCCTTGCCGCTGAATACGTCGACAGTGTCAAGGCATCGGGCGGCGTGCCGGTGCTGTTGCCGCAGGTGGAACCTGGCGACGTGGGGGTCGTGCTCGACGGTGTCGACGCCGTCGTGGTGTGTGGTGGTGGGGACGTCGATCCCACGTCGTACGGCGCCGACCCCCTGCACGTCAAGGACAACGACCCGGCCGCCGACGCCGTCGAGTTGGCCGTGCTTGCCGGGGCCAGGAAGCGCGGCCTGCCCACCCTGGCGATCTGTCGGGGGATGCAACTGCTCAACGTGGCCTACGGCGGTGACCTGGCGCAGGACATCACCGCCGAGAACACGCCGCATCCTCCCATCTCCACCGACGCCGACGAGGTGATGGGATTGCGCCACGACGTGGACATCGTGGCCGGGTCACGGCTGGGCGACGTCCTGGGTGGGGGCCGTCGCGAGGTCAACGCCATCCACCACCAGGGTGTCGGCACCATTGGATCGGGGTTGACGGTCACGGCGCGGGCCACCGACGGCGTCGTCGAGGCGCTCGAGCCGGCCGATTGGCCGGCCTGCATCGGCGTCCAGTGGCATCCCGAAAAGATCTACGCATCCGACCGGGCCCTGTTCGACTGGCTGGTGACCGCTGCGGCCTGACTTTCGCGAAGTCGTTGACACCCGAACGTTTGGATCCTAATGTTCGGGCGGGATTTGCGTGCACAACCACGTGCAGTGTCCCGTACGCGCAGACCAGGCGGCCACCGCCACGTGCAACGAGGGATCCATGGCTGACAAGGACATTCTCCAGCGGGGCGTGATCGGGTTCCCGACCGCCCTGGCCACCGCAGTCGGGCTGATCATCGCCTCGTCGGTCCTGCTGACCGCGACCCAGGGCTTCGGCGTCGGTGGCGGCGTGTTCGCCATGGCCATCCTCATCGCCTTCGTGTTGATGATCTTCCAGGTGATGGTCTTCTCCGAAGCCGGCACGGCGCTGCCCCTGGCCGGATCGATCTACGACTACATCAACGCGGGGCTGGGCCGATTCGTCGCCGCCACCGGCACGATCGTCGGCTACCTGCTCGTGCACCTGTTCGCCGGCACCGCAGAGACGGCATCGATCGGCCTGTTCGCCCAGGTCAACTTCCCCTTCCTCGAGTCGATGCCCGCGGAGAACACGTGGATGATCGGCGTGGCGATGCTGCTGATCTTCGCCGTCGTCAACTTCCTGGGCATCGAGGTCTACGGCGCCTTCGAGATCGTGCTGACGGCGATCATGTGGACCACGGTGACCCTGTTCGGGATCATCGGGATCATCAAGGCGCCGGTCGCTGACCTGGACGGCTTCTTCGGCACGTCCTTGATCGGCAACGACATGGCCGCCGTCCTGTCGATGGTCGGGCTGGCCATGTTCCTGTTCGTGGGCGTCGAGTACGTGACGCCGCTGGCAACCGAGTTGCGTGACGCCAGCCGCAACCTGCCGCGTTCCATGTTCGTCGGGTTGATCGCGGTCGGGTTCGCCATGTTCGTCTACGGCGCCGGCATCACCCGCCAGGTCCCCAACGAGGTGCTGGACCCCGAAACGGGCTTGACGTTGTTCGACACCCCCCTGCCCATCCCGGCCTTCGGTGACGCCATCATGGGCGACTTCGGACGGTGGTGGCTGGCGATCGCGGTGCTCTTCGCGGGCGCGGCGACCATCAACACCCTGCTGGCCGGGGTCCCGCGCATCCTCTACGGGATGGCCAAGGACGGCACCTTCCCCTCCATCTTCGGGTGGCTGCACCCTCGCTACAAGACTCCAGTCGCGGGCATCGTGCTGGCGGTGCTCCTGCCGGGGACCTACTCGATCGTGATCCAGGGCGACATCGACTCGATCTTCGTGCTGATCCTGGCAGCCGTCTGCGCATGGCTGACGGCCTACATCCTCGTCAACATCTCGATGATGGTGCTGCGGTCGACCAGCCCCGACCTGAAGCGCCCGTACCGGATGCCCGGCTACCCGCTGCCGCCGATCATCGCCACGATCGGGATGCTGATCACCGTCTGGTACATCGCGCCGCCCGGTCTCACCAGGGGTGACATCTATTCGCGCTTCCTGATCATGACCGTGGTCGCAGCCGTCATCGCCGCAGTCCAGATCGGCCTCGTGTCCAAACTGCCGATGTTCTCGCGGCCCACGCCCGATGAAATGGCGTCGGAGGAGGGCAGGACCCTGGAGCACGACGGGTGACCGACGTCGACGCCGTCATGGCGCGGGTGCTGTCCGACCTCGACGCGGACCGCACCGACCGCGTGGCCGTCAACCGCACGGACGTGGAGGTCGAGGGCCTGTCGCTGGGTGTCGTCGTGGCCACTCGTGGGCGAATGCTGTTGCGCCTCACCGACACGACCTTCGTCGTGCCCGGACCGCCGTGGGACCCTGCAGACCTGGTCATCGAGGTGGGCCACGCAGGTGCCGTGCGGCGCTCCGGCGTTCGCGTCCGCGCCGTCGCAGGTGGCGATCGGGCCGCCGAACTGGCCGACCACCTGTCGTCGGACCCCACCTTGGCAGCGGCCGTCCTGCCGCTGGACTCGACGTCGTTGCGGATCTCGGTCGTCGCTGGACACCTGCAGGCGGCGATCACGTTGATGGGGGCATCGATGACCAGGATGCGCATCCCGCCGACGGCCAACTACGTGCGCCTGCACGATGACCAACGCACCGCCCTGTTGGCAACTGCTCGAGCCTTGCAGGCATGCTGGGCGACCGTCTGACCTGCGGCCGTCGACGCAGACGACCGGATCAGGGTCACCCCAGTCCGACGCTGGGCAGCCACCAGTCGAGCAGCGCATCGATGTCGCGACGGGCTCGATCGCGGTTGTCGGCAGCGTCGGTCACCAGTTGCGTCCGACTGGTGCCGGACTCGATGGCCACGCCTTCCCCGCCCCAGTCGAGCCACGTCGTCAGGATCTCGACGGTGGCCTCGGGATGGAATTGCAGCCCGAGGTTGGCACGCAGGGTGAAGGCCTGCACCCCCCGGTCGGTCGTGGCCAGCACCGTCGCGTCATCGGGTGCGGTGAAGTGGTCGCCGTGCCACTGCATCCAGGGACCGGCCGCCAGGCGTGCCTCGTCGTTGGAGTCGATCAGCGTCCACCCGATGTCGTTGCTGCCCATGTGACGCACCTCGCCTCCGTGGGCAGCGGCCAGCGCCTGGCCTCCGAAGCAGACGCCGAGCACCGGGACACCGGCGCGATCGAGGTCACGCAGCAACGCCAACTCGCGATCGATCCACGAATCCAGGGCCACGTCGTACACCGACCAGATGGCACCGAGCGGGATCACCAGGTCGTGGTCGCCGACGGCGGGGAACTCCCCGTCGAAGTGGGGATGGTCGATGCTCGAGGCCATGGGGACCAAGTCCAGTTCGAACCCGCGGTCGACCAGGGCCTCGCCCAGCAGGCCGGGGGCCGACCCGGGGTCGTGTTGCAGGAAGGCCACGCGCATGGTCGAACCTCGCTGGGTGCTCGTCGTCGGGGAGGGGTGGGCGGCCGGGGCGCCGAAGCCGCGCGCCACGATAGTCGTTCGGAGCCAAACATTCTTTGCTAGATTCGGTTCGACCGACCCCGATCCGAGGACCCACTTCGATGACGACGCCGATCGTGCTGGGCGACCGCCATCTCGACCTGACCGATCCCGACGTCTACCGCGGCGGTGTGCCCCATGCCACCTTCCAGCGCCTGCGCGACGAGGAGCCGGTGGCCTGGACCGAGGAGCAGGACGGGTCCGGGTTCTGGTCGATCACGCGTTACGCCGACGTCATCGCGCTGAACAAGGACTTCAGGACGATGTCGTCTGCGTCGGGCATTCGCCTGGAGGAGATGGACGACGAGGAGATGGACGCGCGGCGGACCATGATGGAGTTGGATCCTCCCGAACACACCCGGTTGCGCCGGCTGGTGATGGGAGGGTTCACCCGACGCACCGTCATGTCCTACGAGCAGGCGATTCGGCTGCTGGCTCGGGCGGTGATCGAGGAGGCCGTCCCACGGGGCGAGTTCGACTTCGTGACGGACGTCGCGCGCCAGTTGCCGATGCGCATGTTGGGAAAGTTGCTCGGCGCGCCCGAAGCCGACTACGGCTTCCTGGTCGATCGTGGCGATGCCATGATCGGCAACACCGACCCCGAGTTCACCGACCACGTCGTGGACCAGGTCGACCATGACGACCACCGGTTGATGCCGTTCCGGTCGCCGGCCGGCGTCGAGTTGTTCGAGTACGCGGCCGACATCGCCAGGCAGCGGCGGGAGCATCCCCAGGACGACGTCATCACCCAGTTGTTGGCGCCGACCATGGACGGCGAGCCGCTGAGCGACCTGGAGTTCAACAACTTCTTTGCGCTGCTGGTGGCGGCCGGCAACGACACCACGCGCTACACCATGGCGGCCGGCCTGCAGATGCTGCTGGACCATCCCGACCAGCTCGACATGCTGCGGGAACGGCCCGACGAATTGATGGAGTCGGCGGTCGAGGAGATGTTGCGCATGTCGTCGGTCACGATGCACTTCCGACGCACTGCCACCAGGGACGTCGAAGTCCATGGACGCACGATCCGGGAGGGCGACAAGGTCGTGCTGTGGTGGATCTCGGCCGACCACGACGAGCGCGAGTTCCCCGATCCGTTCACGTTCGACATCACCCGTTCGCCCAACAAGCATCTCGCGTTCGGTCGAGGTGGCCCCCACCGGTGCCTGGGGGAGTGGCTTGCACGCATGGAGTTGGCGGTGACGTTCGAGGAGTTGCTGCCCGTGCTCGACGACCTCGTCATCGACGGCCCGATCGAGCGCATGCGCTCCAACTTCATCTCGGGCATCAAGCACATGCCGGTGTCTGTACGTCGTTCGGGCAATCACCTCGGTGCCGGCCGGAATGGACCGAACGAGCCAGCACGCTCCGGCGGTGCCGGCACGACCCGAACGACGTAGGACCGGCCGCGAGGCCGCGCCCCCGCGAGTCATTTGTCCGCCACACGACCAAGACCGCACCTGTCCGCCCCGCAGCGCAAGGCTTCAGCATGAGCAGCAATGAGGATCGTCGGGTCGACATCACCGGCGTCGAGATCTCGATGTGCCACTACATCGACGGTGAACGCGTCGACTCGCCCACCACCTTCGAGACCCGCTCGCCCAACGACTGGGGCACCGTGCTGGGGGAGGTGGCCCGTGGTGACGCTGCCGCCGCGGACGCAGCCTTGGCCGCGGCAACGACCGCAGCACCCGCCTGGGCCGACCTCGGTCCGACCGGTCGCGCCGAGGTGCTGCACCGCCTGGCAGACGTGATCGACGACCACATCGAGGAGATCTCGGTCGTCGAATCGACCGACATGGCCTTCAACCTTGCCTCGATGCGTGCGCGGTTGGCCCATCGCGGCGCCGAGAACTTCCGCAACTATGCCGACCTCGCCAGCGCCCACGTCGAGCGGACCTGGGATTCCAAGGGCACCCACAACCGCGTGATCCGGATGCCGGCCGGGCCGGCCGTCATCATCACGCCGTGGAACGCACCCTGGATGCTGTCGACGTGGAAGATGGCGCCGGCGTTGGCTGCCGGCAACCCGGTCGTGCTGAAGCCGGCCGAGTGGTCGCCGCTGTCTGCCTCCCTGTTGGGCGACCTGGCCACCGAGGCCGGCGTGCCGCCGGGAGTGCTCAACGTGGTCCAGGGCATCGGCGAGGAGGTGGGTGCGGCGCTGGTGGCCGACCGTCGGGTGCGCCGGATCTCGTTCACCGGATCACCAGAGGCCGGCCGGCACATCGGACGCGCGGCGGCCTCCAATCTCGTTCCCTTCACCGCCGAGTTGGGGGGCAAGGGTCCCCTGATCGTGTTCGCCGATGCCGACATCGAGGCGGCGGCCAGGAAGGCGGCGTGGCAGTACGACGACTCCGGCCAGGTGTGCCTTGCCGGCACCCGGTTGCTGGTCGAGGAGTCCATCGAGGACCAGTTCCTGGCGCGGTTCCACGCCCACGTGGACAGCTTGACCCTGGGGCCCTCGACGGACGCCGACACCGACATCGCGCCCATGGTGCACCCCGACCACGTCGCCAACGTCGTGGGCTTCATCGAGCGTGCCCGCGCCAACGGCGACGAGATCGTGCGTGGCGGCGCCGTCTCTGATCGCGGCCCGCTGTGGGTCGAACCGACCTTGGTGCGACCACGTTCCAACGAATCCGAAATCGTGCAGCGCGAGGTGTTCGGCCCCGTGTTGACCTTCCAGACCTTCGCCGACGAGGCCGAGGCGATCGCGTTGGCGAACTCGACCGACTACGGCCTGTCGGGCATCGTCTACACCGGCGAACGCGAGCGGGCCGAGCGTGTCGGCGAGGCCATCCGTGCCGGCACGGTGTGGGTCAACACCTTCCTGGTGCGCGACCTGACGGCGCCGTTCGGTGGCATCGGCATCTCTGGCATGGGCCGCGAGGGTGGCGACTTCGCCCTCGAGTTCCACGCCGACCTCAAGACCTTGCAGATCCTCGAGGGGTCCACCACCTGATCCACGGCTCACGGAAGGGGAGTGTCGGATGGCCACGATTGCCCTGGTGTGTGTCCTGACCATCGACGTGTGCCCTGCGGGCACCCGAGAACCCAACGACGAGGTGTGGCGTGAGATCCGTTGACCTGGTGTGCGTGTTGACGGAGAACTGGACGATGGTTCGGTCGGGGGACTTGTCGGCGCTGGTGGAGATGGCGGTGGCGGCGGAGGAGGCAGGGTGGGGGACCGTCATGGTGTCGGAGCACGTCGTGCTCGGTCGCGGTGCGGACGCCAACGGGCTGCCCGCCAACCCGCGCGACTGGGCCTACCCCGGCAACCAGGAACCCACCATGGCGTGGCCGGATCCGTTCGTGCTGCTCGGTGCCGTCGCCGGTGCGACGACGACCATCCGGCTGGCGGCCTCGGCGGTGATCGCCCCACTGCGCCATCCGCTGCACCTGGCCACCCAGGTGGCGACGCTGGACCGGCTGGCTCGTGGTCGCCTGGTCGTGCAGCCGACCGTCAGTTGGCACCGTGCCGAGTACGACGCCCTGGGGGTGGACTTCCACCAACGGGGTCGCATCCTCGACGAGCAGTTGCAGGTGCTGGAAACGGTGTGGCGTGACGAACCCGCGAGCCACCACGGCGCCCACTTCGACTTCGACGACATCCATGTCCAGCCGCAGCCGTGGCGACCCGACGGTCCACGGCTGTGGTTCGGTGGCCAGTCGCTGCACCCGGCGCTGCAACGGCGACTGGTCCGCTACGGGCACGGCTGGAATCCTCTCGGCACGCCGTCCGAGGCCGACTGGGACGCCCTGCGTGGCGCCTTCGCCGCCCACGGGCGCGAGGTGGCGGACCTCGAGTTGGTCGGGGGCACCCGTGCCGCCTTCCCCGACGACCATTCGCCGGCCCCGACCGAACCGATGATCGACCAGGTCGTGGCCAAGGTCGCGAACGGATGGACCACGATCTGCATCAAGCCCAGCCTGTACCTCGACGACGTCGACGACTTCCCACGCTGGGCTCGCGAGGTGCGCGAGCGGGTGCAGGCATGAGGACCGTGAAGGCGATGCGATGAGTTCCGAGCAGGCAGCGACGACACCGCGACGATTCGTGGGACGCACGGTCGTGATCACCGGTGGTGGCAGCGGCATCGGCGCAGCGACGGCCCGACGCGTCGCCGCGGAGGGGGCGAGCGTCGTCGTCACCGGCCGACGCTCCGGGCCGCTCGACCACGTCGCCGAGGCAGTGGGCGGCATCGCGGTGGTGGCTGACGTCACTGACGACGCGGGCTGGGAACGGGTCGTGGACGTGGCGACCGACCGGACCGGTCGGCTGGACGTCCTGGTCGCGAATGCCGGCACCGAGGCCTTCGGACCGATCGCGACCACCGATTCGGCCACGTGGCGTCGCGTCCA
>DATFMD010000084.1:0-3028 GCA_035267125.1 Nitriliruptoraceae bacterium
CTGTTCCCGACCCTCGGACTTGAGTTGCTCGAGTTCCGCCAGCAGGCGGTCGTGGGCTTCCTGGCTCAACCATGTCTCGGCCATGGGAGTCCTCCTTGGATGGTGCTTCGTGGTCCCACACGTCCTGTGCGGGTGGTGAGACGAGTCATGCGTCGGTGTCGGCGGCGTCCAGTCGGGACGGCACGGCAACGCGACCGGTCGATGGCGATCCCCGCGGTGCCGGTCGCACCACGCGACGCACCTTGGCGGGGATGGGGGCCAACGAACGCGCCCGGCCGCGGAGGACCGGGCGTTCATCGACCCGCAACTGTATCGACTGGCCGGCGTCATGTGCAGGACCCGGGCTGCCCCTTCGTCGGAAAACCGGCTGCATCCGTGCCCGGGCGCCACCATCGCCCTGCGACGTAGAGTGTGACGGCAGCCGACGATGCGGCAGGTGTGACGTGGAGCAGCGAGCCCAGCAGGTGCGTCCCCCGTTGCGCGTCGTCATCGTGGACGACCACGCAGTCGTGCGTGCCGGGCTGCGGGCCGAGCTTCCCACCCATCGTGTCGAGGTGGTCGGGGAGGCAGCCGACGTCGCGTCGGCCGTGGAGGTGGTCCGCGCGACAGCACCGGACGTCGTCGTGCTCGACGTCCACCTGCCGGGTGGCGGCGGGTCGGCGGTGCTGGCAGCGCTCGGTGACCAGGCGCCGGCGACGCTGGCCGTCTCGGCCTCCGACCAGCGCGACGACGTCGTCGCCACGGTCCGCGCGGGTGCCGGTGGCTACCTGCTGAAGACGGTGCCCATGGACGAGATCGCCGCGGCCGTCGCCACGGTGCACGCCGGTGACCCGGTGTTCTCGCCGGAACTGGCGGGCCACCTGCTCGACCTCGACGTCGGCGTCCACGACGGTGTCGACGACGTCGACTGGCAGGCACTGACGCAGCGACAACGCGAGGTCCTGCGCCACCTTGCCCGTGGCCACCCGTATCGGCGCATCGCCGAGGAACTGCACGTGTCCACCAAGACCGTGGAGACCCACGTTCGGCACATCCTCCAGACGCTGCAGGTGAGCAATCGCCACGAAGCGACCGTCTGGGCCATCGACCGTGGGTTTCAGGGGCAACCCTGACGGAGGGAGCATCGGGCCGCGCCACAGTGGGGCACATCCACGCACGAGGAGTGCCACATGGCCACCCGGACCACACCATCCGCCGCCCCCGCCGTCGCAGCGCCCGACCTGACCGGCGCTGCCAACACGCGCCGTCGCGACGGTCGACACGCGCCCGATGCCACGGGCCCCAGGCCGCCCAGGACGCCGGCCCACGTTCGCGACGCAGTGATGAAGAGGCTGCCCGAGTTGCTGGGTGGCGCGGGGGCCATCCTCGTCATTGCCGCGGTCGCCGGCTTCGTCGTGTCCAGTTGGGACGTGCTGGGCAACGTCGGGCAGGCCAGCCTGCTGGCAGCCGGCTCGGTGGCCCTGTCCTTCCAGGCGCACTGGGCCACGAATCGCGACAACACGGTGCTGCGACGCCTCGTGCCGCTGTGCTGGGCAGCCGCTGGCGGGCTGACCCTGATCGCGACCCAACTGGTCCTGGACCTCGCGCTGCCGGATGCCGCGCGGCTGGCGTCGACCGGGGCCGGGCTGGCCGGGATGGCGCATGCCGGGATGGCCTGGCGCCGTCACCGCGACTCGCTCCTGTTGCAACTGACCTCCGTTGCGACGGCGCTCTACGCGGTCGGACCGCTGGCAGCCGGGCTCGACACCGGATGGGAGGACGTGTCGTGGGATGGCTGGGCGGCAGCCCCCATCGAGGCACTGGTGACCGGCACGGTCGGCGCCGGCACCAACGGACTGTTCGTCGTGGCGGTCGGACACGCCATCGTGGCCGTCGCCTGGATCCTGGTCGGCCTGCGACTGGAGTCGGTGGCCGCAGCCCGGACGGCGCGTGTCGGCGGCGCCGTGCTGCTCGGGTGGTCGGTGCTGGAGTTCAACGCGATGTCGAACCCGATCGGTTCCGCCATCGCGCTGCTGATCGTCATCGCGTTCCTGATCGTGGGCATCGCGCTGGAGGACGGTCTGCTCATCAGTCTCGGCGCACTGGCCGGCCTGGTGACCGGTCTGCGCACCATCTGGTCACTGTTCACGGGCCAGGTCGCGGTCACGCTCACGATCGCGATCGCGGGCACCGTCATGCTGGTGGTTGCCGTGCAGGTTGCCCGGCGGCGGGGCACCGACGAGCTGGCCGAGCCACAATGACGGCTGGTACCCGTGGGGGGTGCGCCATCCGTACCCGCCACCACGGCACACCTCCACCGGAGCGAGCCCGGAGCGAGCAATGAGCGACCAGCCCAGTGGCCCCGCCCGCGACGCCGCGCCCGAGCGAACCACCCTCGTCCCGACGACCGACGCCGGATCGGACCCCGCCACGGGCCCCACGGGGATCGAACGCCAGTCCGCCGACCGACTCCGACTCGAGTCCCTGCGCTTCCTCCGGCGGTTCGGACTGTTGTCGGCGACGTGGTCGGTACTGCTGGCGGCGACTGCACCGACCGTTGCCGATCCCACGATCCTGTGGGTCGGAGTCGCCGCGGCCGGCGCCTGGGCGATCGCATCCCAGTGGGTGACGCGGCCACGGGCCTGGTGGATCGGCTGGGTCGTGGCAACCGTCGTGCTCGAGTGGACGGGACCGCTGGCGGGCACCGACGGCTGGTCGGTGACGGGAGGCGCGGTCGTCATCGTGCTGTTCGGGGTGGCGTTGTCGGGGAGTCGGAGAAGGGTGGCGCTCACCACGACCGGCCTGGTCCTGACCGGCCTGGTCCGACCCTTCATCGGCCACGGCTGGCCGATCGGAAGGGCAGCAACGGCCGCGCTGTTCATCATGTTCGGGGCGATCGCCATGACGTGGCTGATTCGTGCCATCGAGCGGGTCGTGGTGGAGCGCGACCGCCTCCAGGCGCAGCTGCTCGACGCTCGCACTGAAGCCGCTCGTGCCAACGAACGTGCCGAGGCGGGTGCCCGGCTGCACGACACCGTGTTGCAACATC
>DATFMD010000085.1:0-3415 GCA_035267125.1 Nitriliruptoraceae bacterium
CTGGATGCTGGCCGCCTACATGGGGCGACCCGAGACCCCCGCACTGTGGGAACGCTGGCGGCGCGTCGCGGACGAGTACGACGCCCTGCTGCTCGGCGAGGTCTACCTCGACGACCCCTTCGAGGTGGCCACCTACACCACCGACGAACGACTCCACCGCGCGTTCTACCTGCCCCTGCAGCACACGACGTGGAATCGCGACGAGATCGCCACGGCCCTGGCCACCGCGGTCGCCGCAGGACGAGGACGGTTTGCCTGGCCGCAGTCGTCCCACGACGACCCTCGGGCCGGCAGCCGGTTCGGGGGCGGCGACCTGGGTGCACGGCGAGCGCTGGCCTTCTTCCACCTGCTCGCCGCGCTGCCCGGCACCCCGGTGATGTTGGCCGGCGACGAACTGGGGCTCGACAACGGAGAGGTGCCCGCCGGTGCACTCGAGGACCCGGTGTCGGTGCGCAACACCGATCGCAGCGACGGCCGCGACGGGTCGCGAACCCCCATGCCGTGGGATCCCGACCGGCCCGAGTGGGGATTCACCACCGGCACACCATGGCTGCCCGTGGGCGCCAACCGCACCCCTGGCCAGTCCGTCGCCGCACAACGAGACGATCCCGCGTCGCCGCTGCACCGGATGCGTGCCCTGCTGGCCGCACGAGCCACCCTCACCACGATGCTGGCCACCAACGAGATCACCTGGCTCGACCTGGGTGACGACGTCATCGGCCTGCGGCGAGGTGACGTGGTGGCCGCCTGCAACTTCGGCGCCACCACGACGCGTGACCTGGCAGTCGCGAATGGTCGGCGGACCCGGCACACCGCGACGGGTCGGGCGGGTGCCCCCACCGCTGACCTGGTGGCAGCAAGCAGCGCCGCGGCAACCCTGGATGGAACCAGCCTGACCTTGGGCAGCGACACCACGGCACTGGTGCGCATCCACTGACCACATCCCGCCCGCACGTGGAAGGACCTCGCACATGGCGCAGCCGGCCCCGGACCACGGCAGTGTCGCCGTCTTCGGTGAAGCCCTGGTCGACATGATCCCGACCGGCGAGGTGACGTTCGAGGCCCGGGCCGGCGGTTCCCCTGCCAACATCGCCGTGGCAACGGCACGGCTGGGCTGTGCGACGACGTTCCTTGGTGGCCTGTCGACCGATCGCTGGGGTCACCTGCTCGCCGCGCACCTCGAGGACGCCGGCGTCACCACCACCGCGGCACCACGAAGTGACCGTCCCACCGCGATGGCATTCGTCGATCTCGCGACCGACGGCAGCGCGACCTACCGGTTCCTGTGGGACGACACGGCCGACCGCGCCGTCGTCATCGAGGATCTGCCGTCCGATCTCGGGACCGCGACGTGGGTGCAGGTGGGCTCGGTCAGCGCCGCGCTTCCCGACACCTTCGAGGTGGCCCACGCGTTGGCGCTGCGGGAGCGAGGCAGCCGCCTGGTCTCGTGCGACCCCAACGTCAGGACGATGGTGCACGGCGACGATCCGGAGGTCCGCGCCCGCCTGCTGTCGATCATGGCCACGGCCGACCTCGTCAAGTCGTCCGACGAGGACCTCGAGTTCCTGTACGGACCAATCGCGGCGTCCGAGGCCATCCGTCGCCTCCTGGACGGTGGAGCCGGCGTGGTCGCGGTGACGCGGGGCGGCGCAGGCGCCCTGCTGGCGTCGAGTGCCGGCACGGAGGTGATCGAGCCCGTCGCCGTGACGACGGCGGACACCGTCGGCGCGGGGGACACGTTCATGGCGGCGCTGCTGGCCGGATTCTGCGCCATCGGCGTCGGCACGCGGGACGACCTCCACGACCTCGACTCGGTGTCGCTTCGAGCGGTCGGCAGGCTGGCGGCCACGGCAGCGTCGATCACCGTGGGGCGAGTCGGCGCCGATCCCCCGACCCTGGCCGACCTTCCCACGGACGTCCTGTTGGGCTGACCCGTCGCAGGGTCGCGCGGTGCGACTGGACCCCTGACAGCCCGGGGTCAGCCGTCGACGGCGGCGAGGGCGGCCGCCATCGTGTGCTCGAACAGTTCCGTGGCAGCGTCCTGACCCATCCAGTGGAACTGGCCGTTTCGCTCCAGTGCGACGGCGCCGTGCAGCACGGACCACCACGACACGGTCAGTGCCGCGAAGGCGGGGCTGGGCGCGACGGGCGCGACGGCACCCATCTCGGCGGCCAACAGGGTGGCCGCAGGCGCCGGGACGTCCAGGTCGGGCACCGCCAGCCGCCCGGCCAGGTGCGCCTCGAGCAGTGGCATCACCAGCGCCTGGGCCATCCGCGCGTTGGCGGCGGACGTCGCGCCGTCGACCGGGGCCGCGTAGCCCTCGATCGGCTCGCCGAACAACAGGTGGAACTCGTTGGGATGCGCCCCCGCCCAGTCGCGGTAGGTCCGCCACGTGGCCCGGATGCGATCTGCGACGTCGGCGGTGGCGGCGACTGCATGGGGCACGTCCCTCGTTCGGTCCGACTCGGCCACCAGGTCGGTCGCGCCCTGGGCCAGGAAGAGGTGGTCGGCAAGATCGCCATAGCCCTCGGCGATCAGCATGGTCAACAGCGCGTCGCGGCCATCGAAGTAGCGATACAGCCCGGCGGGGCTGATGCCGACGTCTCGGGCCACGGCGCGCAGCGACAGACCGGCCGGGCCCTCTGCCCGCAGGTTGTCACGTGCCGCCTCCCGCACCGCGGCCATCAGTTCGGCTCGCAGCTGGGCTCGTCGTCCCGGCATGTCGCGCCCTTCCGTCCCATCGGACCGCTGGTGGGTCGCCCTGGGTCGTCACGCCCCTGGCTGCCGCGGCGCCACCTGAAGCTCCGCTCCCGGTGCGGGCCTCGGGTCCCGGCGACGGCGTGCGCCCACCGCCCAGAACGCTACCACATCTCACGTTGTGAACACTGTTCATGTAAAGTGCAAACACTGTTCACAACAAGGAGCACGCCCATGAACGTCACCGTCCTCGGTGCGACCGGCGGCATCGGCCGCGCGATCACCCACGAACTGGCACGTCGCGGCCATCGCGTCACGCCGGCCTCCCACAGCGGCAGCGCGGTGCTCGACGGCGTGGACACCATTGCCTTCGACCACACTGACCGCGCCGCCACGCTGGCGGCCTGCGCCGGCGCGGACGTGGTCGTCATGGCCGGCCAACCGCCCTACCCCGAGTGGGTGGACGCCTTCCCGTCGATCATGGACAACGTGATCGCGGGCGTGGCGGCGGCTGGCGCTCGGCTGGTGGCCGTCGACAACCTCTACATGTACGCCCCCGCGACGGGTCCACTGACCGAGGACGCCCCCGAGCACGCGAGCGACGCCAAGGGGATGCTGCGGCGCCGGCTTGGCGAAAAGGTCCTGGAAGCGCACCGGTCCGGCCACATCCGTGCCACCATCGGGCGCTTCAGCGACTAATACGGCCCAAACGGCACG
>DATFMD010000086.1:0-5265 GCA_035267125.1 Nitriliruptoraceae bacterium
TGGGCGAGTTCCCGGTGCGGTTCCACGTCGGTGACCAGGACGAACTCGCGCCACTGCGGATGTCCCGGGTGCTGTCGGATGCCATGGAGGCGGCAGGTGCAGACGCCACCACGCAACCCATCCCCGGCGTCGACCACTTCACGATCATGTCCCCGGGCGTCTCCGCCGACCTTGTCCTTCAGGAGTAGCGAACAGGGCCCCGATCAGCCGAGATCGCTGCAGCTTCGGCAGACAAGCCCGCACAGTCCTTGTGGGTTCGTCGCACGAGCGATCCCCGCCAGCGAGCAGTCTGGATACTTTGCACGGGTGCGCAGCCGCAGCTCGACGGCGTCTTTGCCACGTGTTTGCGCACCGTCAGGTGCCGTTGCGGGTGGCCGACGTGCAGGGAGGCGATCATCACGATGCATGGCACGCGCACGACGGCGCAGACGTCAGATCATGCCGGCCGTCGCCGCGAGGGGAGTTCGGCGCAGCCGGTGGCGCGAGGCTGGGCATGGGCAGAACTGCTGGTGCTGACGACCTTTGCCATGGCGCAGCCGCTGTTTGCCCTCGTTGGCGCGAACCCGGCCTTCCTGGTCGCCCACGCGCTGTCGGGATGGAAGGTCGTTGCCTGGGCCATCGTGGTCATCGTGGTCCCATGGGTCGTCGTGGTGGCGCTGGAGGAGGCCTGCATCGCAGTGGCACCAGCCCACACCCGCACGATCCGGATCGTGGCGAGGGCACTGCTGGTCGGGTTCGGGGTGGCAGGTCCGGTCACGCGTGCAACGGGACTCGACGGTGCTGCCAGCCTGGCCTGTTTCGTGGGAGTCACCGCGTTGTTCGCGTGGCTCGCGGGGATGGCACTGCAGCGGGTGGATCGCCTTCGCCTGGCCCTTCGTGTCGGGCTGTTCGTCCCGGTTGCCTTCCTCGCCGGATTCCTGTTCCTGAGCCCCGCCGCTGCGCTGGTCACGCCAGGCGAGACCGGTGGTGGGGGCGCGGCCGCGACGGACGTCCCGGTCGTGTGGTTGGTGTTCGACCAGTTCCCGTCGGCGATGCTGGTCGACGCACAGGGCGAGATCCGCCACGATGCCTTCCCGAACTTCTCCCGGCTTGCCGACGCCTCCACTTGGTACCCGGCAGCCACGACGGTGGCCTCCTCCACGGTCATCGCGACGTCGTCGGCGTTGAGTGGGACACTGGCGACTCCGGGCACGCCGCCAGTTGCGACGTCGTTTCCCGACAACCTGTTCACCGCCCTGGCCGCCTCCCACGACGTGGTGGCGCTCGAGAACGTCACCCAGTTGTGCCCCGACGAACTCTGTGGCTCCGCCGAGCAGGTCGACCTTGGCGCCCTCGCATCCGACACGCGCACGATCGCCGTGCGCGCGGTGCTGCCCGACGCCGTGGCGGACCGGATCGTGCCCGAGATCGGCACGCGCTGGGCCAATTTCGACCAAGAGGTCGTCGAGGCGGACCACGATGGCCCCCAGACGCGCTTCTCCAACGACGACGGGGCGAGGGTCGACGAGTTCTTGGCCGCGCTCGCCCCGATGCCCGCGGCCAGCCTCCGCTACCTGCACATAGAACGGCCGCACGAGGCGCTGCTGTTCCTGCCCGACGGACGTGTGTACGAACATTGCGCCTGCTACGCGCTGACGGACGAGGGAGTCTGGCCGGAGGAACCCGCGATGGCTCGCCAACGCCTGCAGCGCTACCTGTTGCAGGCGATGAGCGTCGACACGGTGCTGGGCCAGGTGATGGACGAATTGGAGCGCACGGACCAGTTCGACGATGCCATGTTCGTGGTCATGAGCGACCACGGCGTCGCCCTGTGGCCGGGATCGCCGAACCGCGAGGTGACGGCTGACACGGCCGCCGACACCCTCCCCGTGCCGATGTTCGTCAAGTATCCGGCAGGCACCGGTGCCGGCGTCCGTGACCCCAGGGCGGCGCAGGTCATTGACTTGTTTCCGACCGTCCTCGACGTGGTCGACGCCCCGCCGCCGGCTGATCTCGACGGGGAGACGCTGGCGGGACCCGCGACCTCGGGCCCCGAGCCGATCTGGGTGATCGACGACGGCGAGACGACGCAATGGGACACTGCTCCCGACCCCCTCGAGTCACCGTTGGTGGCCTGGATCGATGACGAGTTTCCGGACCTGGCCACGCCCTGGGCCTTCGGCCCCAATGCCTCGCTGTACGGCACCGACCCGGCCGATCGAGTGGTTGGCGAACCGACGTCACTCGTCGCGTCGTTGACCATGCTTCCGGGCCTCGCCGATGTCGACGTCGAGGCCCGCGAGGTCCCTGCGCACGTGATCGGCGAGATGCAGGGCACCGACGAACCGGTGGAGGTGGTCGTGGCCCTGAACGGCACGATCGCCGGCATGGGGACGACCTTCCTGAAGGATTCGTGGATGATCTCCCTGATGGTGGATCCGGCGATGCTGGTCGACGGGGCCAACATCCTCGAGGTGTACGCCGTCGAGGCCGGGACATTGCGGCCGATCGAGGTCGTCGACGCCACGGGGTGAGCAGCCGTGCGGGGCCAAGGCGGCATGTTGCGAGTCGTTGCGGCCCGGCGTGTCGTGGGCCCTGGGGGCCGTGGCTACCGTTGTGGCCATGACACACGTGATCGACACACTCCGCGACCGCGGCTTCATCGCCGACATCACCGACGAGGCCGGCCTTCGTGACCTGCTCAGTTCGGGGCCGGTCACCTTCTACGTGGGCTTCGACCCGACTGCGCGGTCACTGCATGCCGGCAACCTCGTCGGCATGATGGCCATGGCCCACCTCCAACGGGCTGGCCACCACCCGATCGCGTTGGCCGGTGGTGCGACCGGACGGATCGGCGACCCCAGCGGTCGTGACGCCGAGCGCGAGGTCATGGACGACGACCGTCTCGCCGCCAACCTCGCCGGCATCCGTGACCACCTGTCGCTGGTGCTGGACCTGTCCGAGGGCAACGGTGAACTGGTCGACAACTACGACTGGACCGGCCCGATGTCGTTCCTGGAGTTCCTGGGTGCGGTCGGCATGCACGTCCCGGTGTCGCAGATGTTGGCGCGCGAGTCGGTCAGTCGCCGACTGGAGCAGGGTGGCCTGACCTACGCCGAGTTCAGCTACCAGTTGCTGCAGGCCCACGACTTCGCCCACCTCTACGAGTCGCGTGGGTGTCGCCTCCAGGGCGGCGGGTCCGACCAGTGGGGCAACATCACCGCCGGCGTCGACCTGACCCGGCGCATGCACGGAGCCCAGGTGTTCGGGATGACCTGGCCGCTGCTCACCACCTCCGATGGCCAGAAGTTCGGCAAGTCGGCCGGCAACGCCGTCTGGTTGGACCCCGACCTGACCTCGCCGTACCGCTACTACCAGTACTGGTTGAACGCCACCGACGACGACGTGGTCGGCTTCCTCGAGTTGTTCACGTTCCTGGACCTCGACGAGATCGAGGCGGTCGCGGCCGAGCACGAGGCCGACCCGTCGGCCCGCGTGGCCCAGGCACGATTGGCCCGGGAGGCGACCCGCATCATCCACGGTGACGAGGGTGTCGCCGCAGCCGAGCAGGCCACTGCCGTGCTGTTCGGCAACGACCCGTTCGTCGGCATGGACGATGCGGTGCTCGCCGACGCCTTCTCGGCCGCACCCCACATGGAGGTGGACCGCGCGCGACTCGACGACGGGATCGGCCTGTTGACACTGCTGACCGAGGTCGGTGCGACCAAGTCCAACGGCCAGGCTCGCCAGCAGGTGCGCCAGGGCGCGGTTCGCCTCAACAACACCGTGGTCGACGACGACCGGTTCGAGGTGACCCGCGATGACCTCGCATCGCCCACCACGCTGGTCCTGCGGGTCGGCAAGCGCCGCTACTTCCTGGTCCGGTTCACCTGACCGGTCCAGACGTGGGAGGTCCATCGTGGTCATGCTGGCCCGCCCTGCCGATCCCGGGGATCCGGCTGCCGTCGTCGCACTGATCGCCGCCCACCAGGTTCGGCCGGACCGGTCGATCGTGTACCTGGGGACGACGGAGGCGGGCATCGTCCGGGAACTCGACGCACTGGAGCCCCCGTGGCGGGACACGCTGCGCGTCGCCCGCAGCGGCGCGGCCGTGGTGGGTGCCTGCATCGCCGAATGGGACCGTGAGGTGGAGCGGGCATGGGTGGTGGGGCCATGGGTCGACGGCGACGAGCAGGCCTGGACAGACGTCGCCGAGGCGCTGTTCGATGCCGCGGTGGAACAGCTTCCGGCAGGAATCCGGGACGTCGAGATCGCCGGCAACGTCGAGCACACCGGCCTGGCGGCCCTGGCTGCGGCACGCGGCATGGAGGCCGGCCCCGTGAACCATGTCATGACCGTTCGCAACCCCCTCCCCGCGGACGCCTCGTCACCGCGCGCCGGGGTGGTGCGTCCGGCCCGTGCTTCGGACGAAGCTGCGATCGCGCTCCTGCACGATGCGGAGTTCCCGGCGACCCACAGCTCGACCGCCCAGTTGTTGGCGCGGGCAGGCCGGGACGAGGCCATCGTCCTGGTGGCGACGGCTGACCGTGAGGTGGTCGGCTACGCCGCCGGCCAGGTCCAGCCCGACGGCGAAGGCGTGATCGACTTCGTGGCCGTGGCGACTGCCCGACGAGGCCACGGGATCGGGCGTGACCTGGTGACGACGCTCGGCAACCGACTGTTGGCTGACAGTCCCATCGGCCAGGTCGGCCTGACGGTGGAGGCGCGCCGTCACGCCGCGGCAACCCTCTACCGCTCCCTCGGCTTCCAGCGGGAACAGTCCTTCCGGGGCTATCGCACACCCCGAGCACATCGCACGGGAGACTGAGGATCCGGCAACGTCGGCGCACTCCGGCGCGCGGGCGCGGCGGGGCCGGGCCGCAGGGTCCTGTCCGTCTCGCCTCCGAGCGACAAACCGGTCGGCCGCCGGAACCACGTCGTGGATTGTCGCTGCAAGGCGAGACAGCATCCCCGCCGACGCCCCATTGCACACACCAACGTGTCAACACCGAATGGGTGGTACTGCAGGATCGGGACGGGGTCGGTACCGTTGCACGGTGCCCATAGCGGCACGCATCGGTCGTGCAGTCCTTCCCCGCTCGCCTTCCCGGCACCTGCGTGGATCGGGCTGCAACGGACGACCTGACAACCAGATTCGCACCCCTGCCTCCACCGGCGTGGTGTCGTCCCCGGACGACTGCCGCGTGCCCGGGGAGGCCCAACGGCCCACAGGAGTGCCTCGTGCGCAACTACGAAACCCTTGTCATTCTTTCCGACCTCCTCGAG
>DATFMD010000087.1:0-9148 GCA_035267125.1 Nitriliruptoraceae bacterium
GCAGGAACGAGCAGGTGATTGAGTGACAGGCGACCGTCGGGCCGCAACGCCCGCTTTCGCGCCAGCACGTCGGCCACCCACAGCACGGTGGCCAACTTGGCCAGTTCGGAGGGCTGTGCCACGAAGGGGCCCATGCCCAGCCAGCGGGTCGACCCACCTCGGGTGACACCGATTCCGGGGACCACCACCAGGACAAGTCCGACCACGGCAACCAGGATGAGGACCCACGACAGCCGACGCCACACGTTGGGGTCCATCCGCGCTGCGAGCCAGAAGGCCGGGACGCCGACCAACGCCCAGAGGGCCTGGCGTCGCAGGATGCCGAACGCATCGCCGGACTCGGCACCGTCGACCACCGATGCCGAGAAGCTCATCGTCAGGCCGATCACCAGCAGGAGTCCGACCACGATCGTCAGCAGCAGTGCCTCCTGGCCCATGGGGCCCGAGGTTGCGCCGCGCAGTGCGTCGCGGATGCGCTCCCCGACGGTGCGGCGTGGCGCCAGCAGGTCGCTCTGGGTGAGGCTGCTCATGCAAACTCCTTGCAGTGTGCGTGGACACGCGGCCGGACAGGTCTCATGGACCCACTCCGACGCGACCGATCCATTCGGTGTAGAGGATGCCCAGGCCCGCCATGACGCCGAGCCCGGCGATGATCCAGAACCGCACCACCACGGTCGACTCGGCCCAGCCCTCCACCTCGAAGTGGTGGTGGATGGGCGCCATGCGGAAGATGCGACGGCCGAACACGCGGTAGCTGAAGACCTGCAGGATGACCGAGGCCACCTCGATGACGAACAGACCCCCGAGCACCACCAGCAGCAGTCCCGTCCCGGTTGCCAGTGCCAGGGCAGCCATCAGGCCACCCAGCGCCAACGACCCCGTGTCACCCATGTAGACCTTCGCCGGTGGCGCGTTGAACCACAGGAACCCGATGCAGGCGGCCAGCGCGGCGGCGGCCATGACAGCCACGTCCAGGGCAGTGTCGGACGGCACATCGAGGTAGGAGGCCGGATTGCGGAACATCCAGAACCCGACGATCGTGTAGGCGCCGTACACCAGCGCGGACGAGCCGGCGGCGAGGCCGTCGAGGCCGTCGGTGAGGTTCACGGCATTCGAGAACCCCGAGATCATCAGGAACACCCACACGCCGTACACCCACCACGGCACGCCAATGGCGACGTCCCCCACCACGGAGATCTCGAGCGGCCAACCCGCCCATGCCGGACCTGCCCAGGCCACCAGGATGGCAACCGCGGCCTGGCCCAGGAACTTCGCGGTCTTGTTGAGCCCGAGACTGCGTCGGTGGCGCAACTTGATGCTGTCGTCGGCATAGCCGACCGCGGCCATGCCCACGAAGACCACGACCATCAGCACGCCACTGGGACTCAGGTCGATGTCGGCCAGGTGGCCGGCCAGGAAGCCGACCACGCCCGCACTGACGAAGGCGACGCCCCCCATGGTCGGGGTGCCCGCCTTGGCCTGGTGCTGCGGGTCGTTGGGTCCGACACGCACGATCTGGCCGACGCCACGAGTGCGGAACCAGCGGATCACCAAGGGCGTGAGGACCAGGGCCATCATGACGGCCACCGTGCCGGAGATCAGGACGCCGATCACGCCGCCGCCCCCTGCTCGGGACCGGCCTGGGCGGCCGATGACGCACCGGTGCCCCACATGGCCTCCACGACCCGGTCCAGGGCCTCGACGCGGCTGGCCTTGACCAGCACGCCGTCACCGGCGCGAGCCGGGACCTGCCGAAGGTGGTCGATCGCGCCTGCGGCGTCGGCAACCTCGACGACGCCGGCAAGCCCCGCGCTGCGCGCGCCGTCGGCGATCCCCGCCGCTGCGTCACCGACCACCACCAGGCGATCGAGCGTGGTGGCGGCGTGGGCACCGACCCGGCGGTGTTCGGCGCCGTGGTCCTCGCCGATCTCGGCCATGACACCCAGCACGGCGATGCGATCACCGGCAAGGTCCATCGACGCCAGCGTGTCCAGTGCCGCCATGGTCGACGTGGGGTTGGCGTTGTAGCTGTCGTCGACCACCGTGACACCGGCGGCAGCGACGATCCGCGATCGACCACCGGACACGGCCGCCGAGCCCAGGGCCGCTGCCGCGGCGGCGACGTCGGCATCGACGGCGCCTGCGGCACTCAGCGCGAGCAGCGCATTGCCGACGTGGTGGCGACCGGCGATCGGCAGATGCACCTCGTGGTCGCCCCACGGGGTCACGGCGGTGAACGACGCCCGCGCCCGTGCGTCGAGGCGCACGTGTTGGGCAACCACGTCAGCACCGCTGGCGCCGGTCGCGGACACGGCCAGCACCCGCGCCGAGGTCCGCGAGGCCATGCCGGCGACCCGCGTGTCGTCGTGGTTCAGCACCGCAACGCCGTCCGCCGGCAGCGACTCCACGAGTTCGCCCTTGGCCACCGCAATCTGTTCCAGGGAACCGAACAGCTCCATGTGGACACCGGCGACCGCAGTGACGATCGCGACGTCGGGTCGCAGCCACCCGCACAGTCGGGCGACCTGGCCCACGCCGCGGGCTCCCAGCTCGGCCACCAGCACATCGGTGTCCCGCGTCGTGCGCACCACGGTCAGCGGCACGCCCACGTCGTTGTTGTACGACCCGACCGCGGCCACGACCCGGTGGCTCGGCGCCACGGCGGCGGCGACCAGGTCCTTGGTCGTGGTCTTGCCCACCGACCCCGTGACCGCCACGACGCGCGGGTCCACGGTGTCGCGCACCCAGGTGGCGATCGCCGTCAGTGCGGCATCGGCGTCGTCGACCACCACGGTCGGGACACCGGGAATCTCGCGCGTGGCGATTGCGGCCACGGCTCCACGCGCCATCGCGTCGGCGGCGAAGTCGGCGCCGTCGGCGTGCTCGCCCTGCCGAGCCACGTACAGGTCGCCCGAGGCCACGATGCGCGAATCGGTGACGACGCCCGTCACGGTCGCGTCGCCGGCCGGGCCGAGGGCCGTGGTCGACATGCCGAGGGCGGTGGCGAGGTCCGCAGTCGTCGTCGCGATCATGACCGTGCATCCCACAGTCGGGCGACCACTTCGCGGTCGTCGAAGGGGCGAACGATGCCACCGACTTCCTGGCCGGTCTCGTGGCCCTTGCCGAGCACCGCCACGACGTCACCGTCGCTGGCCAGCGCCAGTCCTCGCGCGATGGCGGCCTCACGGTCCGGGATGGCTTCGAGGTGGGTGTGGCCGGGATCGGATCCGGCAGCCATCGCGCCGTCCAGGAGTTCGCGGATGATGGCGTCGGGGTCCTCGGTGCGTGGGTTGTCGGACGTGAACAGCACCACGTCGGCGGCCCGTGCGGCGGCGCCCATGGGCCCCCGCTTGGCGCGATCTCGGTCACCGCCCGCACCCAGGACCAGGATGATCCTGCCGTCGGTGACCGGTCGCAGCGCCGCGACCAGGCCCTCGATGGCGTCCGGGGAATGGGCGTAGTCGACGATGGCCGTGATGCCATCCGACACCACCACCTCGAAGCGGCCCGGCACGTCGTCGGCTGCCGCGATGCCGGCAGTCACGGCGTCGGGATCCAGGCCCAGGGCAACGGTCGCGACCCAGGCCTGGGCCGCATTGCGGAGGTTGAACTGCCCCTGCAGTGGTGTGGAGACCTCGACGGTGGTGGCGCCACCGAGCCAGTCGGCGGGACCATCCAGACGGCCGCGCGAGCCATCGATGCCCGCGTGCTGGACCGACAGGCGGATGTCGGCGTCCGCATCCTCGCCGATGGTGACGTGCTCCAGGGGTGTCTCGGCGGCCAGGCGCCGACCCCACTCGTCGAACACGCCGATGACGGCCCGGTCCGACAACTCCGGCGTGAACAGGCGCGCCTTTGCCGCGTAGTAGTCCTCGAAGCTCTCGTGGAAGTCGAGGTGGTCCTGGGTGAGGTTCGTGAACACGGCCACCGCGAAGCGTGTGCCGTCGACACGGCGCAGGTCGAGGCCGTGACTCGACACCTCCATGGCCACCACGTCCGCGCCCCGGTCGCGCATCGTCGCCAGGAGCCGTTGCAGGTCGGGTCCTTCAGGGGTGGTGCGCACGGCCGCCTGGTGCGTGCCGTTGATGCGGGTCGCCACCGTGCCGATCATCCCGGTCCCGTGGCCCGCCGCTGCGGCCGCGGACTCGACCATCCAGCTGATCGTGGTCTTGCCGTTCGTTCCGGTCGTGCCGATGACGCGCAGGTCATCGGACGGCACGCCATGCACCCAGGCTGCCGCCGGACCCGCCGCTGCGCGGGTGTCCGCGACGACGACCTGCGGGACGGCGGCATCGACCTCGCGTGACACGAGCGCCGCCACGGCGCCGTTGTCGTGCGCCGACACGACGTGGTCGTGGCCGTCGACGTTGGCTCCGACCAGCGCGATGAACAGGCCGTTGGCAGCCGCTTGTCGCGAGTCATGGGTCGCATCATCGACGACGACCCCACGCGCATCCCCGATCAAGCGGGCATGCGGCAGGGCCGCGACGAGATCGCCGAGTTCGGGCATGGAAGGGTGGCCGTGGGTCGTCGGGGTGGAGGCGGGGACAGGATCCGTGCGCCGTCGAGGCTGGGTGCACCTGCAGGTCGTCGTGCGGTTCGCGTCGGTCGATGATGGTTGCACAGTGGCCGAGGCCGGGCGGGAGTTGATCCCGGCCGTTCGCACGGGACCAGCGTCACCCGGCCTCGCGCGACACCCGGAGGCTACTGGCGACGGTTGGCCGTTCATGGGAGGCCTGTCGGTCGTCGGTCGCGTTCGGGAGGTCGACGTCGCGACGGCCGCCCCGGTGGGTGTCAGGGTGTGGGCGCTGGACTGGGAGCGGCACCGCCAGGCTGCTCGGATGCCGCGGCATCCGCCGACGGTTCCGCTGGACTGGTCGAGGGCTCGGCGGTGGCGTCCGCCCGGGCCGCGTCTGCGGCCTCTGCAGCGGCCTCGGCAGCGGCCCGGGCAGCGGCAGCCCGGGCAGCCTCGCGCGCACGCGCAGTGGCGGCCGCGGCCTCGGCGGCCTCGAAGGCCTCGTCGACGGTCGGCTGCTCGGCCGATGGCGCCACGTCGCGTGAGGCCAGCGCCGCCGCCATGACTTCCGAGAAGACGGGAGCCGCGGCCACACCGCCATAGGTGCCGGCCGGCTCGTCCACCATCACCGCCACGACCAGGCGGGGATCGTCGACCGGTGCCATCCCGGCGAACACCGCCGTGGTCCTGTCCGAGTACCCGCGTCCGTTCTCCAGGGGCTTGTTGGCCGTCCCGGTCTTGCCGGCGACGTCGTAGCCCTCCACGGCCGCACGCTCCCCCGTTCCGTGTTCGCCCGCGACGACCTGCGCCAGCATGGTTCGCACTGCCCGCGCCGTGTCCGGCGACAGCACCTTCGTGCTGTCGCCGCGATCGGCCGGTTCGAGCGTCCCGCTGGAATCCAGCGTGCCACGGACCAGGCTCGGCTGGACCCGCACACCGTCGTTGGCAAGGACCTGGTAGAAGCTGGCCAGTTGCAGCGTCGTGACGGCAACGCCGTGGCCGATCGCGATGGTCGGCAGCGACGTCGCCGACCACTGGTCCGCCGGGGCCAGCAGCCCGGCCGGTTCACCGGGAAAGCCCACGTCGACCGGTTGGCCGTAGCCGAAGGCCCGAAGCCAGTCGTGGAGCCGCTCGTCACCCAGCCGTTCGGCCACGAGCATGCTCCCGATGTTGGACGACCGCTCGAGGATCTCCTCGACGCCCATCGCGCGTGCCCCGAGACCGTGCGAGTCCCAGGTCTTGCCACCGACCGTCCAGGTGTTGGGCACGTCGATGACCGTGTCCGCGTCGACGATGCCCTCCTCCCAGGCTGCAGCAATCGTGATGGCCTTCTGGACCGACCCCGGCTCGACGACGTCGGTGATGGGACGCGCCCGCCACTCGTCGTCCTCGCCAATTGCCGTCGGGTCGAAACTGGGCGCCGAGGCGACGGCCAGCAACTCGCCGGTGGCAGGGTCCATCACCACGATCGAGACCCCCTTGGCGTTCTGTTCGACCATGGTGTCGTTGGCCACGCGTTGGGCGGTGGCCTGGATCGACCGATCCAGTGTCAGGACCACGTCCGAGCCGGGCACCGACGGTGTCAGCTGCCGGTCCGACGACGCGATGTCCATGTCACCGAAACCGGCCACCTCGAACTCCAGCACGCCCGGTGACCCGGTCAGCAGGTCCTCGTGCTGCATCTCGAGGCCTGCCACGCCGACGCCCTCGCGGTTGGTGAAGCCCAGCACGGGCGCCGCCAGGTCACCGATCGGATACGACCTCGTCGGTTCGGCCAGGCGGTGCACGCCCGGCAGTTCGAGCGCGGCAACCTGTTCGCTGACCTCCCAGTCGACCTGGCGTGCGACGTAGGCGAACTGGCTGTCGGGATCACCCTCCATCGCGGCCATCACCTCGTCGTGGGTGACCTCCAGCACGGCGGTCAGCGCCGTGGCCACCTCGTTGCGACGTGCCGCGCCCTCGTCCTGGTCGATGGCGCCGTCCCCGTCGACGGGGTGGAAGGCCGACGGGTCGACGAAGATGGCGGCCGTCTCCACGGTCGTGGCCAGCACGCCGCCCGCACGGTCGTAGATGCGGCCCCGCTGGGACGGCAGTTCGACCATGCGCTGGGACTGGGCGTCGCCGCGCTCGCGGTACTCCTGGGCGTTGATGGCCTGGATGCTGACGAGTCGCCCCGACAGCACCAACAGGCCCACGACGAGGATGACCTGCAGCGCCAGGTTGCGACGTGCGCTGGTCCCGGTCGGCAGGCCGACCCGGCCGGACGGGCGCAGTCGGGCGGGCAGGCGCAGGCCTGTCGGCACATGCACCGCGTCGCGCAGGCGCTGCACCAGGCCGCCCGAACGGGAGAAGCGGACGCGGCGAAGCCGACGGTCGGAGGTGGCGGGTCGAGACGATCGTCGGTTCGTCATCAGCGTTGCGCGGTCAGGACGGGCTTGAGCGGATCCCGCGTGGTCGCGTCGAGATGGTCGGTGGGCAGTGGCTGTGCCGGGACGACGAAGCGTTGCTGGGTGGCTTCCATGCCCATCTGGTCCGCCAGTTGGCGGATGCGATCCGGGTCCTCGAGCGTGGCGACGTCTGCCACGAGGGTGGCATAGTCGCGTTGCGCGTCGGCGACGTCGGCGTCCAACTGGCTGAGCAGGACGGAGTCCTCGGCTGCCAGCGCGTTCAGCGTCACCGCCCCGACCACGGCCGCCAGGCCGATCGCCAGGTACAGGAGGAAGAACACGAGCGGGTGGCGTCGTGGGACGTTGGCGACGGCTCGCAGGTGACGGCGTTCTCGACGTGCGCCGGTGCGACGAGGCAGGTCTGCAGCACGACTCGGGACGGCCTGGATGGCGACGGTGTCAGCACTCATGGCAACTCCAACTTGGTGACGGCACGCAACCTGGCGGCCGATGCTCGGGGATTCGCGGCGACCTCCGCCGCACCGGGGCGGCCGGCGCGGCGCACGAGTGGCGCGACCGACGGCACGGTGTCGCAGGCACACACCGGCAGGTCAGGGGGACAGGAACAGTCGCTGGCAGCGTCGGCGAAGGCCCGCTTGACGATCCGGTCCTCCAGCGAGTGGTAGGCCAACACTGCCAGCACGCCGCCCGGCACGAGCACGTCGATCGCTTGCGGGATGACGGCACGCAGGGCGTCGAGTTCACCGTTGACGGCGATGCGCAGCGCCTGGAACGTGCGCCGCGCCGGATGGCCGCGATCACGCCCTGCGGCCGAGGGCGGCATCGCGGCGGCCACGACCTCGGCGAGTGCTGTCGTGGTCGCGATGGGGCGGGCTGCCACGATCGCGCGAGCGACCCGGCCGGCATGGCGCTCCTCGCCGTGGTCACGCAGGATCCGTGCGAGGTCGTCGACGTCGACCTCGTCGATCAGTTGGGCAGCGGTACGGGGCGCGTCCGGTCCCATGCGCATGTCGAGGGGGCCGTCGGTTCGGTACGAGAACCCGCGCTCGGCGCGGTCCAGGTGCATGGACGACACGCCGAGGTCGACCAGGATCCCTGCCACCCCCGGCCAGCCGCGCGCCTCGACCTCTTCGGCGAGGTGGTCGAAGCGCACCTGGGCGGTCGCCAGTTCGACTCCGGCGACGCCTGCGAAGCGCTGACGCGCGAGTTCCAGCGCATCCGGGTCCCGGTCGATGCCGAGCACCACTCCCCCGGAGTCGTCGTCACGACGCGCCGTGGCGATGGCGATGGCGTGACCACCGGCGCCCAGGGTGGCGTCGACGACCGGGCCCGGCGGGGCCATCCGCATGAGGCCCACGACCTCGTCGAGCATCACCGGCACGTGGGGGGCGTCGACTTCCTCGAGCCCGTTCACAGGTCGAGTTCGGAGTCGAAGGTGGAAAGCGACGTCGTCGCTTCGTCCATGTAGGCGCGGTAGACCGAGCGATCCCAGATCTCGAGGTGGTCGAGGTTGCCGACGATCGTGATCTCGCGGTCCAGTCCCATCTCGCGCCGGAGCTTCTTCGGCAGGGTCACGCGGTGCTGGCCGTCCATGTCGAGTTGGTGCACCGACATCACGACTCGACGCATCTGGCGGGCCTCCCGCGATCCGACCGGCAGTCGCGCGGCCATCAGTTTCTGCTGGCCGTAGCCCTCCCTGGTCCACACGTCGAGGCAGCGGTCGAGTCCCTGGGCAACGAACAGCCCGTCGGCGAACTCGTCGCGAAAGGCAGTCGGGAACACGAAGCGACCCTTGGCGTCGAGGCTGTAGTACACGACCTCCTGGAAGTCGCGGCCCTCCTCGATGAGGCGTTCGCGATAGGTGGTCATCGGTGCGCCTCCTTCCGCGACTCGGGTCCTGCGTGGTCGTGGCCCGACACTGGTGCCCGGCGGTGCTGCTCGGCGGTCCTGCCCGGCGCTCGTGTGTGCCGGGCACATGCCCCTGCCCGCACCCGGTGCGAGCCAGCCTCCTCCACTTTACTCCACTGTCCTCCACCCGTCCAGCATCATGCGGCCCCATTCACTGATTATCCGCTGAGAACGCCCTGTGAGCGCAGAACTGCAGGTGGAGCGACTGAGGCATCGCGAGCAGTACACGCGGGGTGGTGGCCCGGAGTGCGCTGCAGGAGGCATGCATCGGCCCGCGCGGGAGGTCAGTGGAGGAGGGTGGAGCGACGGGCCCGAC
>DATFMD010000088.1:0-4275 GCA_035267125.1 Nitriliruptoraceae bacterium
GATTCGTCATGGTCTCCACCGACAAGGCGGTCAACCCGACGTCGGTGATGGGTGCGACCAAGCGACTGGCGGAACGCTACGTGCAGCACGTGGCGCGGTCGACCGGCTTCCACGCCGCCTCGGTGCGCTTCGGCAACGTGCTGGGCTCGACCGGCAGTGTCGTGCCGATCTTCCAGCAGCAGGTGGCCGACGGCGGGCCCGTCACGGTGACCCACTCCGAGATGCAGCGCTACTTCATGACCATTCCCGAGGCCGCCCAGCTGATCCTCCAGGCGGCCGCGATCAGCACCCCCGGCGAGGTGCTCGTCCTGGACATGGGGGAGCCCGTCCGGATCGTCGACCTGGCCGAGTCGGTCATCCGGTTGTCGGGTCTCGAACCAGACGTCGACATCCCGATCGTGTTCACGGGGATGCGACCGGGCGAGAAGTTGTTCGAGGAGTTGGCCCTGGACGAGGAGCACGCGACCCGAACGCGCCACCCCAAGATCTGGATCGGTTCGGTGCCCAACCCCGGCTGGATCGACGCCGACCGTGATCTCGACGACCTCATCGCGATCGCCGACCAACTGTCCGCCGCGCAGGTTCGCGATCGCGTCCGTGGTCTCGTCCCGGAATTCGTGGAGGATGAGGCGATCGACGCGTCGGCCAACGAGGACGTCGACGAGATGACTGGGGGACCGCAACGCCGCCGCGCTGCGTTGCGCGTCGTGGCCGATCCCGCCAGCCCGGATGGCGCGACGATCGGCGACGACGCGCTCGGCCAGTCCGATCTGGATGCCGCGGACCCGAGTCGCTCGACGACGCGATCGGGTGAGGACGGCGTGCACCGCCTGGGCAGCCAGTGACGACCGACCCGGCAGCCGCCGGCCCCTCGGACCAGCCGGACGGGGCGGCCGACGGCCGTGACGGCCAACCCGGTGCCGCCGAGCCACCGGTGCGCATCCACCTGTCGCCGCCCGACGTCGGCGCCACCGAGCGCGCCATGCTGCTGGACGCCTTCGACTCCAACTGGATCGCGCCGCTGGGACCCCACGTGGACGGGTTCGAGCTCGAGCTCGCTGCCTGGTTGCATGCCGCCGGCCCTGCCGGCGACGAGCCCTGGCATGCCGTGGCGTTGTCCTCTGGAACGGCAGCGTTGCACCTGGCGCTCCTGGAACTGGGAGTCGGCCCGGGAGACGAGGTCATCACGTCGACCTTCACCTTCGCCGCGACCGCCAACGCGATCACCTACGTCGGGGCGACGCCCGTCTTCGTCGACGTCGATCGCGACACCTGGCAGATGGACGTGGACCTGGTGGCCGAGGTGGTCGCCGACCGGGTGGCCCGGGGACGTCCGCCGGCGGCGGTGGTCACGGTCGACCTCTACGGCATTCCTGCGGACCACGATGGGCTGCGGACAGTGTGCGAGCCGCACCAGATCCCGATGATCGAGGATGCCGCGGAGGCCCTGGGGACCGTGGACGACGGACGGGCAGCGGGCACCCTCGCCGAGGTGGGCGTGTTCAGCTTCAACGGCAACAAGATCATCACGACGTCCGGCGGCGGCATGCTGGTGACGCCGGATGCGGACCGTGCCGCACGAATCCGCTTCCTGGCCACCCAGGCACGAGATCCCGCTCCCCACTACCAACACTCGGTGATCGGGCACAACTACCGGCTGTCGAACCTGCTCGCGGCGGTGGGCCGTGGCCAACTGCAGTCGCTGGATGCCAAGGTGGCTCGACGCCAACAGGTCAACGCGCGCCACCGTGACACCCTCGCACCGCTGCCGGGCATCGACTTCCTGGCCGCGCCCGCCGGTGTGTCGTGGAACTCGTGGTTGACGTGCCTCCTGGTGGACCCGAAGGGATTCGGTGTGGACCGGGAGCGCATTCGCGTCGGCCTGCGCTCACGCGGGATCGAGGCGCGACCCTTGTGGAAGCCGATGCACCTGCAACCGGTGTTCGCGGAGGCGCCCGTGGTGGATCGTGGCATCGCGACCGACCTGTTCGACCGGGGATTGTGCCTGCCCTCGGGATCGTCGCTGTCGGATGACGAGATCGACGAGATCGACGAGATCGTGGCTGCGAGCGCCGCAGGGGAGTGACCGCCAGGTCCTGACGGCCCGGGTCGTGACGGCTCGGCAGGTCAGCCGCGTCCCAGTTCCGCTCGGCGTCGGCGCAGGCGAGCTTGGCGCGCGGTCGTCGGGTCGTCCGTCATGCCGCCTCCCGGGTCAGGGCAGTGGCGAGGGCCGCGCGAATGACCGCGTACTTGCGGTCCCAGTTGTACTCCTCGGTGATGCGTCTGCGTGCGGCGATCGATGCCGCCGCGAGTGCGCCGGGGGTGGCCAGCCACGTGCCCAGGGTTGCGGCGGCGGCGGGAATGCTGCGGGGCAGGGCGATGCCGGCTCCATGCGTGTGCAGTTCGGTCGCCAGCCAGCCGCCGTTGTTGGTCGCCACGGGCACGCCCATCGCCCACGCGTCGAAGACCTTGTTCGGACTGTTCGTGGTGAGGCTGGGGAGGTCCGCGAAGGTGGAGAATGCCAGGTGGACCGCCTCCATCACCGTGAACAGCGATCCCTTGGGCATGCTGTCGAACAGCGCGATTCGTTCGTGCACCGCAGGTGGTGCGGTGGCGATGGCCCTGCGGACCGCCTCGGCCTCGCTGCCGGTCCCCACGATCGCCAGCCTCAGATCGAGCGCGGGGTCCAGCGCCGCCACCAGGTCCACGAGCCACGTGACCTCGTTTGCCCGCCCGATGGTGCCGGCGTAGATCGAGGCGATCGCGGCACCGTCGAGGAACGACACGACCGGTTCGATCGACGCGGCGACCGCGGGTGCGACGGTGGCCAGCGAGTGGTCGCCGTCATCCTCGCTGGACCTGGCGAGGGCGGCTGGCGCTGCGGCGTTGTGGGCCACCGTGATGCGCGACGGATCCACGCCACGGGCCTCGATCAGGTCACGCATGCCCTCCGACAGCGTGATCACCTGGATCGCGTTGGCGTACCCGGCGTCGGCCAGCGCATGGGCGGCGCGTTGTTGCCACGGATGACTCAACGCGCCGATCTCGATCGCGGCCTCGGGCCACACGTCACGAGCCTCGAACGCGAACGGGGTGCCGCGCAGCCGGCGGCGGGCCAGCGCGGGCCCCAGGACGGTCAGTGGGGTCGACGTGGCGTACACGAGATCGTGGTCACCGCGCACGGCCACGACGGCTTGTTTCAGGGCCTGTGCCACGAATTCCACCTTGCGCCGGGTGAACCCCATGTCGTTCGAGTAGCCGGACTCCGTGAGCACCACTTCGACACCACCGAGGTGGTCGGACGGGATGTCGGCCAGGGTCATGCCCTCCTGTCGCAGGAAGGCGTCGGTCGACAGGAGTGTCACGTGGTGGCCATCTGCGACCATTCGGCGGGCCAACTCCAGCGGGCGCGACGACCCGGCCGTGTGGGGCGGCGCCATGAAGTGGCCGGCGAGGTAGAGGATGCGCGGTGCCAGGTCGACGAGAGTCTGGTCGGCCATCGTGTCGACGGCACCTGCCTCGCCAGTGGTCACCGGGCACTCCTCGCAGGACGTGTCGGCCGGCACCGCGGCTCGACCACGGTTCGGGCACGTCGCGATGGTAGGCAGGTTGGCGGCGGGAACGCGGCCTCGATCACCTCGACGTCGAATCGCCGTAGGCTTGCGGCGACGGTGGTCGTGAGCGTCGCCGACGGCGGTGGAGGAGTTCGAGGTGGTCCCAGAGGTGGATGGCGCCGTGGACCCGGACATGCCGCGCGACCAGCATCCTCACGCCGCCACCGACGCCACTGGATCCGGCCGCGCGCTGGTGGTGGTCGGCGCCGGCGGCCTGGGCCGCGAGACGGTGGCATGGGCGCGGCGGGCAGGATTCGACGTCGTGGGCTTCCTGGACGAGGACTCGGATCGGCAGGGTGACGTCGTGGGTGGCACCCCGATCGTGGGCGGCCTGGGATGGCTGGACGGACCAGCTGCCGACCAGTTCGCTGGCGATGTCGGCTGCGTCGTCGCCATCGGGTCGCCACGGGCCCGCCGAGCCGTGACGCGCACCCTGGCGGCTGCCGGCCACGCCACGACCACGGTGATCGACCCGGATGTCGTGGTCGGTGAGCGCGTCGAGATCGGACCTGGGGCGATCCTGTGCCCGGGTGCGACGGTGTCCGTGGATGCCCGCATCGGCGCGCACGCCGTGGTCAGCGTCGGCTCCAGCGTGCACCACGACGACGTGGTCGGTGCGCACGTGTTCCTCGGCCCCGGGGTGCAGTTGTCCGGGAACGTC
>DATFMD010000089.1:0-6100 GCA_035267125.1 Nitriliruptoraceae bacterium
CGACTCGCAGGGTCGCTCGGTGGACTTCAAGAACACGATCCTGATCATGACGTCGAACCTGGGCACCAAGAACCTGACGTCGCCGAACGTCGGGTTCGCGGCCGAGGACGACAACTCGATGTTCGAGAAGATGAAGCGCCAGGTCGATGATGAACTCAAGAAGCACTTCCGCCCGGAGTTCCTCAACCGCATCGACGAGGTCATCACCTTCCACCCGCTGTCACGCGAGGAGGTCAAGGAGATCGTCGACCTGATGATCACCCGGGTCAAGAGCCAGTTGGCCGTGAAGGGCCTGGACCTCGAACTCACCGACACGCTCAAGGGCTGGTTGGCCGACAACGGCTACGACCCGCAGTTGGGTGCACGTCCGCTGCGTCGCACCATCCAGCGCGAGTTGGAGGACAAGCTGTCCGAACGCATCCTCATCGGTGGCTTCGAACCCGGTCAGCTCATCGTGGCCGACGTCGACCCCGACACCGACAGCGTCACGTTCCGCTCCGTCGAGGCCGTCGAGGCCCCCGACGCCCCGCCGATGGAACTGGCCGGTGGCGGTGGCGACGGCGACACCAGCGACGACGGCTGAAACCCACGAGTCCACCACGACGGCCCCGTCCCTGACCAGGGACGGGGCCGTCGTCATCGCCCGGGAGCGGGCGGCTTCCTCGACCTGGTCTCAGTCGGTGTCGATCTCGGTCGGGTCGAGATCGCGGGCCTCGACAACGGCCCGCCCGCCCTTCCAGTCGGTGTACTGGTAGGGGTTGTTGAACACGACTTCCTCGGGCAGGTCGGGGGTCATGCCGGCGGCCCACTCGTCCTCGCCCATTTCGCTGCGCAGGAACTCGACGGTCTCGCCGACGACACGACGCGCCTTGTCGAGGTCGAGGCCCACGAGGTGGTGGTCGTGCTTGACGACGCGACCGTCCACCATCACGGTGTGGACGTCGCCGCGACCCGCCTGGAACACGATGTGGCCGTGGGGGTGCAGGATGGGGAACATGGCGGGATCGCGGTCGTTCTTGACCAGGACGACGTCGGCGCGCTTGCCCGGCGTGAGCGAGCCCACGAGGTCGTCCATGCCCAGGTTGCGGGCACCGCCCATCGTGGCCCATTCGACCACCTCCTCGGCACGCAACTGGTGGTGGACGACGGTCTCCTCCTTGCGGTGGGCGGCCATGTGCTCGCGCGACCGATCCGCGCTCATCGTGGCGCGCATCGAGGCGAACGCGTCCGCTGACCACCACACCGACGTGTCCATGGACATCGACACGGGGATCTGGTGCTTGCGGAGCTGCCAGGTCGGGGGATAGCCCTGCCCGGCGTTCTGCTCCGATTCCGTCGACACCGAGACGTGGGCGCCCGAGGCCGCGATGCGGTGGTAGCTGTCGGAGTTCAGCGACGCTGCGTGCACATAGGTCACGTCTGGCGTCATGAAGCCGTGCTCGGACATGAGCCGGATGGAGTCGTCGTTGGTGGCGCCCCACACTCCGGCATGGGTGGTGACGGGCATTCCGAGCTCCCGGGCGGCTTCCAGGGCCGGCTTCTCGGGAAACTCGGGGTCGCCGGTCACGTCGAATGCCAGTTGGACCTGCAGGAGCGCATCCCGGGAGGCGCGATTGCGCTCGAGGAAGTCGCGCACCGGCTGGCTCGGGACCCAGTTGGCCGGCTGGTCCTGGATGTTGCCGTAGGCGAGCACGAAGCGGCCGGGCACCTCGCGCAGGGCGTCCGCCGCCGCCTCCGCGTGGTCGACGGTCTGCAGGCCGTGGGACCAGTCCACCGTGGTGGTGACGCCGGCGTCGAGGGACTCGACGGCAGACAGCAGGTTGCCCGCGTAGATGTCCTGTGGTCGCCAGATGGACCCGTGGTTGAGGTAGTAGAAGACGAAGTACTGGGTCAGGGACCAGTCCGCGCCGTAGCCGCGCATCGCGGTCTGCCACATGTGGCGATGCGTGTCGATCATCCCGGGCATCACGATGCCGCCCGAGGCATCGATCTCGATCGCGTCGTCCGGGACCGAGAGGTCGGTGCCGACTTCCGCGATGCGGTTGCCCACCACGAGCACGTCACCCCCGTGGATGTCTCCGATGTCGGGATCCATGGTCAAGATGATCCCGCCTCGCAGCACCACCGGGCGGTCGTCGTCGAAGTTCGTCGTGGACATCGAGGCTCCTTTGCCAGTCGGTCGGCCGACGGGGTTCCCGCGTCGGGATGACGCCCCGTCGTCGTCTGGTGACCGTTGTGCGGACGTTGATCCGCTGTGCGGACACCGCTAGGCTGCGCGATGGATGCGTCATTGTCAAGGGGTTTCTCGGATCCGCTGGGAGATCGGCCGGATCGATGGCCACCCCGACGACGCCTCGACGCCCGCCTGCCCAGGAGTCACCATGTCCGCCATCGCCAGAGCCCTCGTCGCAGCGCCGTTCATCGTCCTGGGAGTGCAGGCGGCACAGGAGCCCGGGAAACGGGTGGACCTGGCACGCGAACTCGGCGTGCCCGAGCCGGAACTCGCTGTTCGCGCGAACGGTGCCGGCATGGTGCTGGGGGGCGTGGCCGTGGCGGCCGGCGTCGCCACGCGTCCAGCCGCGATGGCCGTGGCCGCGCTGATGGTGCCCACGACCTTGGCTGCCCACGCCTTCTGGCAGGACGACGACCCGGCCATGCGCAACGCAAACCGGATCCAGTTCCTCAAGAACGTGGGACTGGTGGGCGGACTGCTGGCCGTGGCCGCTGCACATGGCGACGACGAATGAGCGGGGTGCGCCGGGACCTGTCCAGCGCCACCACGTCCCCGGCACCTCTCGTGGAGGGGCCCGCCGTCGGTAGCCTCACGGTGCCCCCACACCTCGCCGATCGGCCCTGCCATTCCTGAGCGAGATGCCGGCAAGGACTTCGTCGAGTCGATCGCACGCGGCATCGCCGTCGTGCGGTGCTTCGGGGCCGACCGACCGCTGATGTCGCTGTCCGACGTGGCGGAGGCCACGGGATTGGCCCGGCCGACCGCGCGCCGGATCCTGCTCACACTGGCCGAACTTGGCTACGTCGAGCAGATCGACGGCCGCCATCGCCTCACCCCCCGCGTGCTCGAACTCGGCATGGCCTACGTGCGCGGTCAGGGCCTGTGGGACGTCGCCAGACCCCACATGGAACGACTCGTGGGTCAGACCCGGGAGTCCTCGTCGGTGGCCCAGTTGGACGGGTCCGACATCGTCTACGTGGCGCGGGTGGCAGTGGCAAAGATCATCACGTTCGCGGTGTCCATCGGCACCAGGTTCCCCGCCCTGCAGACCTCGCTGGGGAAGGTCCTGTTGGCCGACCTCGACCCGGCCGAACTCGAACGCGTGCTCGCCCTGGAGAGCCGTTCGGGGATCGAGCCGCGGTGGCAGCCCGACCGCGCGGAGCGCGACGGGGCCCTGCGCGAGGTGCGAGCGCGCGGCTGGGCAGTCGCCGACGAGGACCTGGCACCCGGGATCCGGTCGATCTCGGCGCCGTTGCGGGGCGGCGACGGTCGCGTGCTGGCTTCGCTCAACGTGACGGTCCATGCCGCCGAGACCTCGCGCGAGACCCTGCTCGAAGCCCACCTGCCGCGCCTGCTGGCCACCGCCAGCGCCATCAGCGAAGACCTGGCGCGCTACCAGGCCGTGCCCCACGTCGTCGCCTCCACCTGACCGGGTCGGGCCTGCAGTCGTCGCCAATGTTTCGGGACAGGCCGCGCAGCCGGCGTGTCGCCCGTCGCGTTGCCCGGCCCCTTGACATCTGCTCGGGCAGTCAGCATGCTTGCGGACACTTGTCCGCATGACGGTCACAGGAGCGACGTTGACAGCCGACGCACACCACGATCCCTTCCTGGCCGCTTCGTCCGGCCCGCTGTCCGGCCTGGTCGTCGCCGACTTCTCACGCATCCTCGCCGGTCCCTACGCCACCATGCTGCTTGCCGACCTCGGTGCGACGGTGGTCAAGGTCGAAGGTCCTCGCGGCGACGACACGCGGACGTGGATGCCGCCGGTGCGCGATGGCGAGTCCACCTACTACCTGGGCGTCAACCGCAACAAGCGATCGATCGCGCTCAACCTCAAGGACGAGGACGACCTCGCGACCGCACGGGCGTTGGCGGCACGGGCCGACATCCTGTTGGAGAACATGAAACCCGGCGGCATGGCCCGCTTCGGCCTGGGCTACGAGGATGTCGCGGCCGCCAACCCGGGCATCGTCTACGGCTCGATCACCGGCTTCGGGACCGGCGGGGGCGCCGGCCTGCCGGGCTACGACCTGATGGTCCAGGGCATGTCGGGCCTGATGTCGCTGACGGGACCGGCAGACGGTCCACCCCACCGGGCCGGCATCTCGGTGTTCGACGTCATGACGGGCATGCATGCGCTCATCGGCATCCTCGCGGCGCTGCACCACCGTTCCCTGACCGGTCGCGGCCAGCACGTCGAGGTCAACCTGCTGTCGTCGGCGATGTCCGGGCTGGTCAACCAGACCAGCGCGGCCGTGGCCGGGGGCGTGACCCCGACCAGCATGGGCAACGCCCATCCCAGCCTGTTCCCGTACGAACCGCTGGCCACCGCTGATGGCCAGATCATCGTGATCGCTGGAAACGACGGCCAGTTCGCGCTGTTGTGCGACCTGCTCGGGGTTCCGGACCTGGTCGACGACGAGCGCTTCGCCTCCAACGACCTGCGGACCGAGCATCGCGACGAACTCCAGCCGCTGCTCGAGGATGCACTGGCGGCGCGCACCACCAACGAGTGGTTCGGGACCTTCCGCGAGGCCGGCCTGCCCGGCGGGCCCGTGTGGACCGTGCCCGAGGGCGTGGCATTCGCGACCGAACTCGGTCTCGAGCCCGTGGTCGAGGTCGGTGAGGGCGAGCGAATCATTCCGACCGTGCGCAACCCGATCGGCCTGTCCGAAACCCCACCGGACCACCACCTGGCCCCGCCCCGACTCGACGAGCACGGGGCCGAGGTGCGCGCCTGGCTCGCGGCAGGGGCCGAGGACGGAGACGCGGCATGAGCGGGCACGACGACACCGACACAGGTGGCTTCCGCACCTCGCTCGGGTCCTCGGACGCGGATTCCATCACCCTGCTCGGCCACGACCTCGCCAGCGAGATCATGGGCGAGGTCGGGTTCGGCGAACTCGCCCTCTGGCTGGTGTTGCGCACCCGGCCCGAGTCGGGGCAGGTGCGCGTGTTCGAGGCGGTGCTGGCGTCACTTGCCGACCACGGCTTCGTGCCGACCGCCATCGCGGCCCGGTTGACCTGGCTGAGCGCACCCGACTCGTTGCAGGGGGCCATGGCCGCCGGGATCCTGGGTGGCGGCTCGCGCTACCTCGGGGTCACCGAGGACGCGGGCCAGTTCCTGGCCGGTGTCGTCGACGACCTCGACGAGTTGCCCACCGACGAGGCCGGCTGGGACGACCTCGCCCGTGACGTGGTGTCGTCCGCGCGGGCAGACAAGCGCATCATCCCGGGACTGGGCCATCCGACCCACACCCACGATCCCCGGGTCGAGCGGCTCTTCACCATCGCGCGTGAGGAGGACCTGTTCGGTCCCTGCCTGGCCCTGTTCGCCGCGATCGGCCGCGTGCACGAGGAGTTCATCGGGCGCCGCCTGCCCCTGAACGGTGCCGGCGTCGGCGGCGCCGCGCTGGTCGATGCCGGATTCCCCCGCGCACTGCTGCGTGGCGTGGCGTTGCTCGCCCGCACGGCGGGCGTGCTGGGCCAGATTGCCGAGGAGCAGGACCACCCCGTGGCCAACGACATGTACCTGTCCATCCATGACCGCACCGCCTACGTCGACCCCAGCTGACGCCCGCCGACACCGGGGCCGCGCGGCCAGACCTCGACAAGGTTCCCCTGACCGCCCACCACCGACCCAAGGAGCAGCCATGGCCGAGGTCGTCGCCGTGATCGCCTCGACCCACCATCCCTTCTACTACCGCGCGTCGACGTCGACGGGGACGGATCGCCCCCCGTTCGCCGACGAGTGGGTGGCCAAGATCGAACGCTTCCGGGCGACGCTCACGGCCGCGAACCCCGACGTGCTCGTGATGGTCGGCAGCGATCACTTCCACCAGCTGTGGCTGGACAACATGCCGCAGT
>DATFMD010000090.1:0-3893 GCA_035267125.1 Nitriliruptoraceae bacterium
GCAGCGCGTACAGGCGCTTGTCGAGCGGCACCACGTTCGCCGTCGCCGCGGCCACTGCCAGCCCGATCCGGTTGACCTGCTCGGCCATCTCGCCGGCATCCAGTGCGACCCGGAAGCCGGGGATCGCCTCCAGCTTGTCGAGGGTGCCGCCGGTGTGGCCCAGGCCGCGGCCCGACAACTTGGCCAACTGCACGCCACAGGCGGCCAGGATGGGCGCGACGACGAGCGTCGTCGAGTCACCGACGCCGCCGGTCGAGTGCTTGTCGACGGTCGGGCCATCGAGCGCGGACAGGTCCACGACGTCGCCGGAGCGGACCATCACCTCGGTCATCGCGGCAGCCTCGGCCGCCGTGAATCCGTTGATCACGCCAGCCATGAGCAGCGCCGACATCTGCTCCTCGGCGACCTCGCCGTCCAGGTACGCGGTCATGAAGGTGCCCAGGACGTCCTCGGACAACTCCTCGCCGTCGCGCTTGCGTCCGATCACAACCGGAATGTCGAGCCGGTCAGCCATGCCAGGTCTCCGTCTGCCGCGTTGTCACTGCCTGCGACGGCCCCGCGCCATGGGTGGATGGGGGCCGTCGACCGCCGTCGCTCACACCGACACGTCGCCGGGGTCGACCGCAGGGATGTCGTGGGCCCGGCCGACGGGCACGTTCGTCAGGACCCCGTCGTGCGTGTTCAGTCCGTTGCGCAGGTGGGCGTCGGCGTCCAGGGCCGCACCGACGCCGGCAGCCAGTTGCCGGGAGAACGGCGTGGTCACGTTCGTCAGGGCATACGTCGAGGTGTGGGGCACGGCACCGGGCATGTTGCCGACGCAGTAGTGGACCACGTCGTCGACGATGTAGGTGGGGTCCGAGTGGGTGGTGACCGTGGAGGTCTCGGCGCAGCCGCCCTGGTCGATGGCGATGTCCACGAACACCGCGCCCGGCCTCATCGTCTGGAGGTGCTCGCGCGAGATCAGCTTGGGTGCACGGGCGCCCGGCACCAGCACGGCGCCGATCACCAGGTCGGCGTCCGCGATCTGCTGGGACAGGGTGAGGCTGTCCGACATCAGGGTGGTGATGCGACCCTGGTGGATCGCGTCGATCCACCGCAGTCGATCGATGTTGATGTCGAGCACCGTGACACGCGCCTCCATCCCGGCGGCCAGCCAGGCGGCGTTGCCACCGGCGGTGCCGGCCCCGATCACGACGACGTGTTCGGGTTGGACACCCGACACACCCCCGAGCAGGACCCCGCGTCCACCGTGCTCGGCCTGCAGGGTGGCGGCACCGACCTGGGGTGCCATGCGCCCGGCAACCTCGGACATCGGTGCCAACAGTGGCAGCCCTCCCGAGTTGTCGGTCACCGTCTCGTAGGCGATCGCGGTGGTGCCCGCATCGAGCAGGGCGCGCGTCAGCGCCTCGTCGGCGGCCAGGTGGAGATAGGTGAACAGCGTGAGGTCGTCGCGCAGGTGGCCATACTCGCTGGCCAGCGGTTCCTTGACCTTGAGCACCAGGTCCGACTCGCCCCACACCTCCTCGGCAGTGTCCAGGATGGTGGCGCCGGCATCGACGTAGTCCTCGTCGAACAGCGACGAACCGATCCCCGCACCGGCCTGGATGACGACCGTGTGGCCGTCGGCAACCAGGTCGTGGACGGCGTGGGGCGTGGCCGCCACGCGATGCTCGTCGACCTTCACTTCCGTCGGCACACCAATTCGCATCCTCGGTCCCTTTCGTGCGGCCGGGCGGCACGCGATCGTGCGCCCGCCGGCGACCGGCGTCGTTGCCGGCAGTCGTGGGCCCAACACTAGTGACCGACCTGCTCCGACGAATCAGTCGCCAGCAGCCAGGTGCGCCTGCGTCAGCAGCAGGCCGATGATCGACTTGCCGTCCGTGATGGTGCCGTCATGGACCGCCGCCACGGCCTCGTCCAGTCCGAGCACCACCACCTCCATGTCGGCCTCCTCACCGGTGGGCTGCCAGTCGGGATCCGGTGCGCGATCCACCAGGTCGGTCGCGAGCCAGATGTCGGTGGTCTCCGTGCACCAGCCCACCGAGTTCTTGTAGGTGGTGAGGTGGAGCATGCGCCCGGGACGGCGCCCGATCTCCTCGACCAGTTCGCGCTCGCCGGCGGTGCGCGAATCGGCGTCGTCGGGATCCACGCCGCCAGCGGGGAGTTCGAGCAGGTAGGTCCCGAAGGCGTGTCGGTACTGGCGCACCAGGACGACCTCGCCGGCAGCCGTCAGCGGCACGACCGCCACGGCTGCCTGGTGCTCGACCACTTCACGGTCGGCGGTGGTGCCGTCGGGCAGCCTGATCGTGTCGACCCGCACGGTCGAGTAGCCCTCCCAGTGGACCGTGGAGGACACCACGTCCCACATCGCCCCACCCGCAGGTCCATCCGGGGCGTTGCTCATGTGGTGGCGACCTGCGTGGCCTGCTCGACCTCGCCGACGGTGGGCTCGTCGAGTTCGATCGGCAACCGGCCCGTGGAGGCCGCGTTGCGTTCGTTGGCGGCGGCGACCAGGCCCACGAACAGTGGATGCGGGCGAGTGGGTCGGGACTTGAGCTCGGGGTGGGCCTGCGTCGCGACGAACCACGGGTGGTCGGCCAGTTCGATGAACTCCACCAGGCGGTCGTCGGGCGAGCGACCCGAGAAGCGCATGCCCGCATCGTGGAAGCGTGCGCGGTAGGCGTTGTTGAACTCGTAGCGGTGACGGTGGCGCTCGTGGACGATCTCGGCATCGTCGTAGGCCGTGGAGGTGACCGACCCGGGTTCCAGCCGCGCCGGATACGTGCCCAGGCGCATCGTGCCGCCCTTGTCGGTGATCTCGGCCTGGTCCGGCATCAACGCGATCACCGGGTGCGGCGTGTGGGGATCGAACTCGAACGAGTTCGCGTCGTCGAGTCCGACCACGTTGCGGGCGAACTCGATGGTCGCGACGTGCATGCCCAGGCACAGTCCCAGCCACGGTCGCTGCAGTTCCCGTGCCAGGCGCGTCGCCTCGATCTTGCCGGCGATGCCACGAACCCCGAATCCGCCCGGCACGATGATGCCGTCGGCATTTCGCAGGCGGTGCTTGACGTTCTCGGCAGTCAGTTCCTCGGACCGAATCCAGTCGATGTCGACGTTGACGCCCACCTTGATGCCGGCATGGCGCAGGGCCTCGGCCACCGACAGGTAGGCATCGGGCAACTCGACGTACTTGCCCACGATGGCGATGGTGACGCTGTCTCGGGCGCGATCCTGGCGGGCGAGGAGTTCGCGCCACCCGCGCAGGTCCGGTGCCGTGTCGGGAAGCCGAAGGTGACGGGCCACGACCTCGTCGAGGCCCTCGTCGCGCATCGCCATCGGGACGTCGTAGAGGCTGTCGGCATCCACGGCGGCGATGACGGCGTCGGGGTCGACGTCGGACTGTCGGGCGACCTTGTCGCGAAGGTCATCGGTGATCGGGCGGTCCGCCCGCAGCACCAGCACGTCGGGGTGGATCCCGATCGAGCGCAGTTCGCGCACCGAGTGCTGGGCCGGCTTGGTCTTGAGTTCGCCGGCTGCCGCGATGTAGGGCACCAATGCGACGTGCAGGTACAGGATGTTGTCGCGACCGACGTCGTGGCGCAACTGGCGGATGGCCTCCAGGAAGGGCAGTCCCTCGATGTCGCCGACGGTGCCCCCGACCTCGGTGATCACGACGTCGACGGGGTCGCCGGGCGCCTCACGTCCCACCGCATGGATGCGGTCCTTGATCTCGTTGGTGATGTGCGGGATCACCTGGACGGTCTTGCCGAGGTAGTCGCCGCGCCGTTCCTTGTCGATCACCGACTGCCAGATCTGGCCCGACGACACCGAGCAGCCACGATGCAGCGATTCGTCGAGGAAGCGCTCGTAGTGGCCCAGGTCGAGGTCCG
>DATFMD010000091.1:0-12541 GCA_035267125.1 Nitriliruptoraceae bacterium
CGAACAGGATCGTGCGCCGCCCCACCGTGGCCTGGCGGGCCTTGCCCTCCTCCATGGCCGCCCGCAGGTCCTTGACGCCCGACGTCACGGCGGACAACTCGGTCCAGGCAGCGTCCACCTCGCGACTGATCACCCGCGCCAGCGAGGTCTTGCCGACCCCGGGTGGTCCATGCAGCACCAACGAGGTCAGGTGGCCGCTTGCCAACATCCGCCGCAGGGGTGCTTCCGGACCCACCACCGCTTCGTGGCCGAAGAACTGGTCGAAGGTCGTGGGCCGCATGCGCGCAGCCAACGGTTGGCCCGCCAACGTCCGCGGCGACTGCCCGCCGCCGTCGCCGCCTCGCCCATGGTCGGCCTGCCCACCGGTCACCGGATCGAACAGTTGCGACATCGGTGGCTCCGTTTGGCTGGGCCGGCGCTGCGCGCGTGGCGGGCCACGTCGCAGCAGGTCGGACCGGGCGGCCTCAGTCCTTGGTGGGAACGGGCAGCGACTTGAGTCGCAACTCCGCCAGGCTGGCCTCGTCGTAGGCGGCCGGTGCGTCGGTCAGCAGGCAGGCGCCCGACTGCGTCTTGGGGAACGGGATGACCTCACGGATGTTGGGCTCGCCGGCCATCAGCATCACGAGGCGATCGATGCCGGGCGCGATGCCACAGTGGGGCGGCACGCCGTAGTTGAAGCCGCGCAGCAGGAACCCGAACTTGTCCTCGGCAACCTCGTCGGAGATGCCCAGGAATCGGAAGACGCGACGTTGGAGGTCGGCGTCGTGGATTCGCACCGAACCCGAGGCCAACTCGACACCGTTGAGCACGATGTCGTAGGCGCGCGTCGTTGCCTCGCCAGGTCGCTGTTCGAAGTCGTCGATGAACTCGGGCGCCGGCGACGTGAACGGATGGTGGTTGGGAACCCAGCCGTCGGCCACGGCCGCGGTCGGGTCGTCCGAGTCCTCGGCCGCGTCGAACATCGGCATGTCGGTCACCCACAGGAACTTCCACTCCCCCGCCGGGACCATGTCGCGGTCCTTGGCCACCGCGACGCGCAACGCGCCCATCAACTCGCGTGTGAACCGATCGCGGCCAGCCCCGAAGAAGATCGCGTCGCCCGCGGCGGCACCGGTCGTGGCGAGCACGCCCGCGATCTCGTCGTCGGTCATGAACTTGGCCAGCGGCGACCGCAGGCTGCCATCGGCCTCCACCACCGCCCAGGCAAGGCCCTTCGCGCCCCGCCCACGCGCCCAGTCGGTCCACTCGTCGAACACCCGACGAGTCATGTCACCGCCACCGGGGACCGCCAGGGCCACGACGACGCCACCGCCATCCAGCACGCCCTTGAACACGCCCACACCCGTGTCGGCGAACACCTCACCGAGGTCGGCCAACTCCATCGCGAAGCGCAGGTCGGGCTTGTCGGACCCGAATCGTGCCATCGCCTCGGCGAACGTCATGCGCGGGAACGGCGTGGGCAACTCCTGGTCCAGGACGTCACGCCACAGCTGCGCGAACATCTCCTCCATCAGTGCGAAGACGTCCTCCTCGTCGCCGAACGACAGCTCGAGGTCCAACTGGCTGAACTGGGGCTGGCGATCGGCACGCAGGTCCTCGTCGCGCCAGCACTGCGCGATCTGGTAGTAGCGCTCGACGCCGGCGACCATCAGCAACTGCTTGAACAGCTGGGGCGACTGGGGCAGCGCGAAGGCCTTGCCCGGCATCAGGCGCGACGGCACCAGGAAGTCACGGGCGCCCTCGGGGGTCGGCCGGGTCAGGGTCGGGGTCTCGACGTCCAGGAAGCCGTTGCGATGCATGACGTCGCGAATGCCGCGGATGACCTGTGACCGCATGGCGAGGTTGCGGGCCATGCGCGGACGCCGCAGGTCGACGTAGCGGTGGCGCAGGCGCAGGTCCTCGGACACGTCCACGTCGTCGGACACCGGGAACGGTGGCGTGTCCGCCACCGACAGGACCTCGATCCGGTCGGCCTTGACCTCGATCGCCCCGGTCGGCAGGTCGTCGTTGACCATGCCGTCCGGCCGCGCCACCACGGTCCCGTGGATGCGCACGACCCACTCGGACCGGACACGCTCGGCATCGGCGACTGCCTCGTCGGCCGGGTCGGCGACCACCTGCACGATGCCGGAGCGGTCGCGCAGGTCCAGGAAGATGATGCCACCGTGGTCGCGGCGCGTGTCGACCCAGCCTGCGACAGTGATCTCGTCACCGACGTCGTCGAGGCTGATGGTGCCGGCACCGTGCGTGCGCATCGCACCGAAGGGCGTGATGGTGGAGGTCATGGGTGGCTGTCCGTGGTGGGGCGCTGGCGGCCAGGGCGGCTGCGGCCAACGCAGGTGGGCGAGATGGGAAGGGGGGGCAGGGCGGCACCGGGCTGCGCGGTCCGACGGGTCGCAGCCACGCGCGAGTTCGCGTAGCTGCCGGTCACGTGGGGTGGCACCGCCCCGTGGGCGCGGGACCGACACCGCCGGCACGAGGTCCTACGCCGGACGCAGGACGCTGCGCAGGTGGTCGACGAGCGCATCGCGATCGACGCTCACCTGGTCGCCGGAGGCCAGATCCTTGACCGCGACGGTACCGGCTTCCAACTCCCTGGCACCGGCGATGACGGCCGCCCGCGCGCCACGCCGGTCGGCGTACTTGAGCTGCTTGCCGAACTTGCCGGTCCCGACCCACAGGTCGGCGCTGAAGCCGGCGTCACGCACGATCGCCGCGAGCGCCATGGCGTCGCCGGCGGTGTCGTCGTCCATGATCGTCACGACCACGTCGGGGCCGTCCTGCTCGCGGGCCTGCTCGGCCAACAACAGCAGGATCCGCTCGATGCCCAGCGACGCACCCGTGGCGGGGACGTCGCTGCCGCTGAACATGCCGACCAGGCCGTCGTAGCGGCCCCCGCCGGTGATCGTCGTGTCCAGGTCGTCGTGCACGACCTCGAACACCGGGCCGGTGTAGTAGGACAGGCCGCGGGCCAGCACGGGTGCCCAGCCGATCGTGCCGCCCGCCACGTGGCCATCCAGCAGGGCGAGGATCCGGTCGACCTCCGCCAGCCCGGCACGCCCGGCCCCGGTTGCCTCCAGTCGTTCGCGCACGGCACCGTCGAGGTCATCGCTGGCCAGGTCTGCACCCAGCAGGTCGATGGCAGCGTTGGGGATGCCGCGCGTGGCCAACTCCTCGGTGACGCCGTCGACGCCAACCTTGTCGAGCTTGTCCAGCGAGACCAGCGCGTCGGACTCCTGCGCAACATCGATCCCGTAGGCCTGCACCAGTCCGCGCAGCGCCTTGCGCGAGTTGAGTTGGACCCGAAACCCTCCCAGCCCCAGGGCGTCCAACGCATCCGTGGCCGTCGCGATCGCATCGGCATCCGCCACCAGCGAGTCGGACCCCACCACGTCGACGTCACACTGGAAGAACTCGCGATACCGCCCGTGGCCGGGTCGATCGGCGCGCCAGACCGGGGCCATGTGGTAGCGCTTGAATGGCATGACCAGTTGTGATCCGTAGCGGGCCACGACCCGTGCCAGCGGCACGGTCAGGTCGTAGCGCAACGCCATGTCGGCTTCGCCGGACCCCTCGTGTGCACCGCGCTTGAGGATCTTGAACATCAGTTGGTCGCCCTCCTCGCCGTACTTGCCCGTCAGCACCTCGAGGCGTTCGAACGAGGGGGTGTCCAGCGGTGCGAACCCGTGCGCCTCGAACACCTGCTGGATGGTGGTGAAGACCTGGCGGCGCACCGCCATGTCCTCGGGCAGGAAGTCACGGGCTCCGGAGGCCGGATCGGTGGAGATCGAGGTCATGGGATGTTCCTGGTCTGGGGGCCGCGCGACGGGCCGGAGGGCGAGGACGGTGCAGGTGGCATCGAGGTGGCACAGGACGTGACGGTCGACGGTCCGGGCGACAGTTCGGCCCGGTGGACTGCCCGTGCCTAGCCCGTGCCGAGTGCCTGGCGAACGTAGGGATTCGTCGCCATCTCGGCGCCGACGGTGGTGTCGGGACCATGACCGGACAGCACCAGGGTGTCCGCGGCCATGGTCGGCAGATGTCGTCGCAGCGACGCCATCATGTCGTCCATGCTGCCACGCGGGAAGTCGGTGCGACCGATCGACCCGGCGAACAACAGGTCTCCGGACATCAACACGTCGTCGGGGGCTGCCTGGTCACGGCCCACGGCGACCGCGACGTCGGCGCCCTGGACTCCCTGGAGCAGGAACGTGACGGAACCGGGTGTGTGGCCCGGCGTGTGGGTCACGGTGACGCGTTGGCCTGCCGACGTCACCACCTGGCCCTCGGACAGGTCGACCAGGCGCGACGTCGCAGTCGACCACGACAACCCGAACTGGCCCTCCAGGACGGCCACGGCCTGGTCGTCGGGCACGCCGAAGGTGTGGGCGGGGTTGCGCCACAGGAAGCGATCGGCCGGGTGCAGGTGAATGGCAACGTCGAGCGTCTCGGCCAGCGCCGGTGCCGCCCAGGTGTGGTCGAGGTGTCCGTGGCTGAGCAGGATCGCCTCGATCTCGACATCGAGTTCACCCAGCAGTTCGGGCAGCCTGGTGGCTGCGCCCTCGCCCGGATCGACGATGAAGCCGCGACCGCTGGCATGGTCGGCGACGATGATGCAGTTGGTCTGCCAACGACCCATCGGGACGGCAACCAGGGACAGATCAGCCACGATGCAACATCCTTGCGTGAATTCGGCGACGCGTGCCGCTCCACGATACCGCCACCACTCCCACCCCCCGTGACCCGCTTCCCGAGCCGGCGACTCACTCGAACAGGTCGGGCAGGCCCATCGGGGTCAGTTCCCTGACTCGCCATGGTGTCGGCGGTTCGACCAGGTCATACCGCACGCGCGCACCGGCAAGGGCCGGCAGGTTGTCGGCGACCTCGAGCACGCGACCGATCGCCATCGAGTCCGACTCCGCCGACACGGTCACCACCAGCGACAGGTGCGGCAATCGTGACGGTCCCGCCCACCAGGTCCTGATGTTGGTGACCTCCCCGGCCGCCTGCAGGGCGTGGTGGATCGCCCGCCTGTCCAGCGGCTGGTCGGCGCTCGCCGTCACGGCGATGCCGTGCAGGCGTGGTCCCGCTCCGGTGTCGTCACCGACAAGGCGAAGTTGCGGCGCCGCCGCCGCAGACAGGTCTTCGCGGCTGCCGGTGGGCCCGACGTCGATCGCCACCGCCAGGGTGGCATCCCCCACGGCCCAGTTGATGCGCGACGTCGCCGAACGAAGTCCGGCCACGGTCGGGGCAACCGGGGCCACGACCAGCTGGTCGTCGCGCACGGCGGCTGCCAGGGCCTCGTGGCGCCGGCGCGGATCGTGGTGGATGCGGTCGGTCAGGTCGGCCACCAGGCGTGGCAGGTCCGGACCCTCCTCCTCACCGGTCTGCAACAGCGTCAACGGCCAGCCGTTTCGATCCTGCAGCGCCATCGCCACGCGTGTTGCCAGGACCAGTCCACGGCGTCCGGACGGGTGCAACTGGTCGGTGTCGAAGGCCAGCAGCAACGACGACGGCAGGCAGGCACCCGGACGAACCATGATCAGGGGAACGCGTGACCGTCCGACGACGTGGTCGACGATGTCGCCGAATGCCGTCCTGCCACTGCCACTGCCACCCCACCCCATGACGACGGCATCGACCTGCCGCGCGAGGGCAGTGTCGTGCACTCCAGCGGCAGTGGACTCGGCCGCCACGACCAGGGACTCCACCGTCGCGTCGGTGTCTGTGAGCAGGTCCTCGACCCCGGCAAGGACCGATCTGGCCGCCGCGACGGTGTCGGCTGCGGCCCCCGTGGGCACGACGGAAACGGCGATCACGTGACCGCCGGTGCCAACCAGGCCCAGCGCGACCAACGCCAGGTGGGCGCTGGATTCCGGCGACGCCACCGGGAGCAGGACGCGGATCTCACCGTGTCCCATTGCCTCGTCCTTGCCGCGGTCGCTACCCGCGACCGGGCGCAACCCTGCGGGCATCGTAGACGCTGTCCACCCGTCGAACGCTGTCAAGGGCATAGCTCAAATGGGCCGGGTCCGCGAGCTCGAAGGTGAACAGCAGGACGGCGACATGGTCGCGCTTGGTGGTGACCTGGGCACCCGTGATGTTGAGGTGCAGGTCGCCGAGCACGGTGGTGATGTCGCGCAGCAGGTGCTTGCGGTCGAACGCCTCGATCTCGATGACGACGGTGAAGGCATCCTCGCGACGATCGGTGGCCTCGGACCACTCGACCTCCACGATGCGGTCCTGCTGTGCGAGCAACTCGGCCGCGTTCGTGCAGTCGAGGCGATGGACGGACACGCCGCGGGCCTTGGTGACGAATCCGAAGATGGGGTCGCCGGGCACGGGCAGGCAGCACTGGGCCAACTGGACCATCATCCCGGTGTCGCCGTCGACGGACACGCTGTCGGTGGTGCTGGAGTCGATCTGCAGCGGCACCTGCTGGGGGGCACTGCCCTCCTCTTCGTCCTCGTCGTGCTCCCACGACCTGGCCACCTGGGTGGCGACGGCGGTTGCCGGCACGTGCCGTTCGCCCACGGCCCGCAACAACGCGTCGATGTCCTTGTACGACAGCGCCTCTGCGGCCGCGTCCAGGCCACCTTCGCCCCTGGCCCGGGCCCACCCGATGCCACGCCTGCGCAGCGCACGGGTGACCGCGTCGCGACCACGCTCCTCGGCGTCCTCGCGGCGTTCCCGGTTGAAGTAGTTGCGGATCTTGGACTCGGCGCGGGTCGACACGACCAGCCCCAACCAGTCGCGCGACGGACCTGCGTCCTCGGACTTCGAGGTCAGGACCTCGACCACGTCGCCGTTGTCCAGGGGATGGTCGAGCGGCACCAGGCGACCATTGACCTTGGCGCCCACGCAGCGGTGGCCGACCTCGGTGTGGACGCCATAGGCGAAGTCGATGGGGGTGGCGCCGACCGGCAGGGCCTTGACGTCGCCGCGCGGCGTGAAGACGAACACCTCGTCCTGGTACAGGTCGTGCTTGAGGGACTCGAGGTAGGCGCTGGGATCCTCGACGTCGGTCTGCCACGCCAGCAACTGCTCCAGCCACGGGAAGTCCGCATCGCCGGTGCCACCGCGCTGGTCGTCCTTGTACTTCCAGTGCGCGGCCACGCCGTACTCGGCGGTCTCGTGCATCGCGCGCGTGCGGATCTGCACCTCCAGCGGGCTGCCGTTGGGCCCGATCACCGACGTGTGCAGCGACTGGTACAGGTTGAACTTCGGGTTGGCGATGTAGTCCTTGAACCTGCCCTCGATGGGGCGCCACTGGGTGTGGACCTGGCCCAGCACGGCGTAGCAGTCGCCCACGGTCCCGACGATGACCCGCAGTCCGACCAGGTCATGGATCTCGTTGAACTCGTGACCCCGCGTCGTCATCTTCTCGTAGATCGAGTAGAAGTGCTTGGGACGACCGCTGACCTCTCCCCGGATCTTCAGGCCCTTGAGCAGTTGCTGGACCTGGTTGGTGACCTCCGCCACGTAGGCCTCGCGCTCGGGGGTGCGCTCCGCCACCATGGCCACGATCTCCTCGTAGCGCTTGGGGTGCAGGGCCATGAAGCCCAGGTCCTCCAGTTGGAGCTTGAAGTGCTGCATGCCCAGTCGGTGGGCCAGCGGCGCGTAGATGTCCAGGGTCTCCTGCGCGATCCGCTTCTGCTTGTCACGCGGCATGTGTTCCAGCGTGGACATGTTGTGGAGTCGATCGGCCAACTTGATCACGAGGACGCGGATGTCCTGGCTCATCGCCAGGATCATCTTGCGGAAGGTCTCGGCCTGCTGGTGCTGTCGCGAGTCGACGGTGACGCGGTCCAGTTTGGTGACGCCGTCGACCAACTGGGCCACCGACGTGCCGAAGTAGGTCTCGATCTCGTCGCGTGTCGCCGGGGTGTCCTCGACGACGTCGTGCAGCAGCGCCGCGATCACGGTGTCGGTGTCGAATCCCAACCGGGCCAGCTCGACCGCCACCGACACCGGATGGGTGATGTAGGCCTCGCCGGAGTTGCGAAACTGCCCCTCGTGGGCGTCGTCGGCGTAGTGGTAGGCACGGATCACCGCACGGAGGTCGACCTCGGGTGCATGACCACGAACGGCCTGCGCCAATTCCGCCAGTTCAGGCGGGATGTCGGGGCGCTGCACCAGTGGCAGACGCGACACGAGACCCCGGACACCGGTGGGACGCGGTGCGGGTGGTTGCGGGCCTGCCGGCGCAGGCTGGGACGCGGCGGCCGTGGTTCACCTCCGTGGACGTGGCGCTGCCCAGCGTAACCCGACCGGCGGTGCGGGGCGTCTGCGCAGCGGCCGGGCGCGCCGGCCAGACGCAGCGGCCGGACGCGACGGGCGTCAGCGTCGCCGACGCTTGCCCTCGCCACGCACGTACTCGCTGGTGACGGGTCGACGGGCCTCGGTGACCACGTCCACGGCCGGCGCCACGGTTTCGGCGTAGCCCAGGTCGGCGTGCTGTGCCGCCAGCGCCTGCATGTCGTCGTCACGGCCACGCCACCACGCCAACAGCGGTCCGGCCACGAACAACGACGAGTACACGCCCAGCAACATGCCGATGGACAGCGCCAGCGCAAGGTCACGCAGGGTGGTCGCACCCAGCAGCTGCGCGCCGAACACCAACAGCGACAGCACCGGCAGCAACGACGTGATCGACGTGTTGAGCGATCGCCACAGGACCTCGTTCAGGGAGGTGTTGACCATCTGCTGGTAGGTGCGCCGCCCCGGCGTGCCCAGGTGTGCCGTGTTCTCCTGGACGCGATCGAACACGACCACGGTGTCGTAGAGCGAGTAGCCCAGGATGGTGAGCAGTGCGATGACCGTGTTGGGACTGAACGGCAACCCGAACAGGGCATAGATGCCCAGCGTCACCAGGAGGTCGTGGGCCAGGGTCACGATGGCCACGACCGCCATCTTGAACTGGAGTCGAAACGAGATGTAGGCCAGGATCGCGAGGAGGAAGACGACCAGCGCCTGCAGCGCCTTGACCGAGATCTGGCGGCCCCAGGACGGCCCCACGAAGTCCTCGTCGAGCGCGGTCGGGTTGGTGATCTCGACCAGCGCGTCCTGGACGTCCTGGGCCCGCTGCGAACCCGGGGTCAGTTCCGACGTGCGCACGAGCGCACCCGCCTCGCCCTCGTCGCCCTCGACCAACTGCACGCGCACGTCGGTGGCACCGGCGTCCTCTGCCGCGGTCCGGATCTCTGCGACGGTCAGGCCCGACTCGATCCCTTCGAGCGTGAAGGCCGAACCTCCCACGAAGTCGATGGACAGGTCGAGTCCCCTGATTCCGAGCGCCAGCAACGACGCGATCACGAGCACTGCCGAGACGATGCCCCAGCGGCGCATGTTGCCGACGATGTCGATCGTGAAGCGACTCATGGCACACCTCCGGCGTCCGAAGCGGGTGCAGGCAATGGGGCGGCCTGCCGGCGCCGGATCGACGGCCCGAGGATCCCTCGACCTGCGAGCAGGCCAACCACTGCGCGCGTCCACGACCACATGATGACGAGGTCCAGCAGCGTGGCCAGGCCCAGCGTGAACGCGAACCCGCGAACAGGACCCAGGGCCAGGGCATAGAGGATGACCGCCGCGACCAGGGTGACGGTGTTCCCGGCCAGGTTGGTGCGGAAGGCCGAGTCGAAGCCACGCGCAACGGCCAGCCTGGTCGTCTTGCCGACCGCGACTTCGTCACGAATGCGTTCGAAGTAGATGATCGAGGAGTCCGCCGTGATGCCGATCGCCACGATGATGCCCGCGACGCCGGCAAGCGTCAGTGCGAACCCGAACCGACCCATCAGGGTGATGGTGCCGAAGACCAGGGCGCCGAAGATCAACAGGCTGCCGATCGCGATGGCACCGAGCAGGCGGTAGAACCACAGCAGGTACAGGGCGACCAGGACAAGGCCGACCAGACCAGCCACCAGGCCGCTGCGCAACGACGACGACCCCAGCGTGGGCGACACCGTCGTGAAGGTGGTGGGCTCCAGGGTCACGGGCAGTGCGCCGGCGCTCAGCACGACCGCGAGGTCCTCGGCCGATTCGGGGCTGCCCGTGGTGATGGTTGCACCCGACGACAGTCCCTCGCCGCACAGCACGCCTTCGGCCATGGTCGGGGCAGACTCGACGAGGTCGTCGAGCACGATCGCCAGCAGGCCCGGACGCCCGTTGTTCGGGTCATCGCGGTCGCAGGCGGCGTCCGATGTCCCGACACGGAAGGCCTCGGTGCCCTCGGCGTTGAACTCGAGGGTGACGCCGTAGCTCTGGCCAACCAGGCCCGGCGTCGCCGACTCGATGTCCGAACCCGTCAGTTCGTGCCCCTCGGCGGTCTGGGGCGGCGGGTCGATGACGTACTTGTAGGGACGGGGGGCGTCGGCGGGCAACCCGTCACCGAAGTCGATGTCGTCGATCGACGCCGGCGTCGTGGGGTCCTCGGACGGCGACGGGGCATCGGTGCCGGTGGGCGTGGGCGCCTCGGAGGCATCCTCCTGCGCCGCCCGCACGGTGGCGGCGGGCTCACCGTCACCGGACGACTCCGTGCTGGTGTCGGACGGCGAACTGGCGGGGGTGGGTTCCCCGGACGGGTCGGACTCGACGTCGGCACCCTCGCCGGGCTCGGTCGCCGACTCGGAGGGTGCAGACTCGAGAATGCTCTCGAGGTCATCCTGGGTCAGCCCGGGGAGCAACTCGGCACCGCAGACCACGCCCTGGTCGGGAGCGGGCCGGTCGGGACTGGGAATCCAGGGATCGAGATCTGGTTGGTCGGTCTCGATGATGCAGGCGGCCGTCTCGTTGTACTCCTCGGTGCCGGGCTGCAGCAGGCGCGCAACCGGGTAGAACCCGAGTTGGGCGGTCCGACCGATGATCTCGTTGGCGCGATCGGCATCGGTGACGCCGGGCAACTGGACCTGGATGTCCCCGCCAACCTGGGAGATCTCCGGCTCGGCGACGCCGAGCGTGTCGATGCGTTGACGGATGATCGTGATGGTCTGGGCCAGGACCTCGTCGAGGTCGTCGGGCTGGTCCCCCTCGAACACCGGGGTGTAGGTGGCCGAGATCCCGCCCTGCAGGTCCAGCCCCAACTTGGGTCGAGCACCGGCGGCAATGGCGCCGACGGCGATCGCCGACACCACCAGGATCGCGATCAATGACGCCCGCATCGAGTTGCGCTTCACGATTGAGTCCTTGTCCGCGTGCCACGGGCACGCCGGATTCCGCGCCGAACGTGGCCGGCAGGCAGGTGGCCGTCAGGCGCGGTCGTCGTCGGCCGGCCACTCGACCTGTTCGTCGGTGGCGCCATCGTCGGCGGCCACGATCCCGTCGTCGAGGTCGTCATCGAAGTCATCGAGGTCATCGAGGTCATCGAGTTCGGTGGCGGTTTCGGGCGACACGACCTGGCCAATGGCGGCGCGGGTGAAGCGCAACACCACGTCGTCGGTCACCAACAGGTCGACCCATTCGTCGTCCAGGGCATCGACGACGCCGTGGATGCCCCCGATGGTGATCACGCTGCTGCCCACTGCCAACGCGTCCATCATGTCCTTGCGTTCCGCGGCGCGCTTGCGCTGCGGACGAATCATGACGAACCAGAAGAACCCGCCGATGAGCAGGAGCGGGAGGAACGTACCGAGCGAGCCGAACGCGCCGGCGTCTTGGGCAAGGAGGAACATGACAACTCGAGGCTGGGCAGTGGGTGGAGATCGACACATCGACATCGACTTCGACTTCGACACGTCGAGGTCGTCATTGCGGGACGACGAGGCCGCCTGGCGGGGCCAGCGACCGGCTCCGGCAGGCTACCCGACGTCCGCTGGTTCCACGACGACGCCGCACGCCGTCGACCTCAGCCGGTCGGGTCGAACAGGGTGGAGTCGTCGCTGGCCTGCCCGACGTGACGACGACCCGCCGCCGTCGCGATCCGGCCGCGTGGCGTGCGCTGGATGAAGCCCAACTGCAGCAGGAACGGCTCGACGACGTCCTCGACGGTGTCGGCTTCCTCCCCGACTGAGGTCGCCAGGGTCGCCAAGCCGACCGGACCCGAGTCGAACCGCCCCACGATCGCTTCCAGGATGCGCCGGTCGAGTCGATCGAGACCGATCTCGTCGACGTCGAAGATGGCCAACGCGCGCTGCGCGGTCGTCGCGTCGACGGTGCCGTTCGCCTCGACCTCGGCATAGTCACGCACCCGGCGCAACAGGCGGTTGGCGATGCGGGGTGTGCCGCGGGAGCGTCGGGCGATCTCGGATGCGCCGTCGTCGCTGACGGGGATGCCCAGCACGCCGGCTGAACGGGTCACGATCGACTGCAGGTCGGCGGTGTCGTAGTAGTCCAGGTGTGCCGAGAAGCCGAAGCGGTCGCGAAGTGGCGTGGCGATCAGGCCCGACCGCGTGGTGGCCCCGATCAGGGTGAAGCGAGGCAGTTCGATCCGGATCGAGCGGGCTGCCGGGCCCTTGCCCACGATGATGTCGAGTTGGAAGTCCTCCATGGCCGGGTACAGCACTTCCTCGACCGGCCGTGACATGCGATGGATCTCGTCGACGAA
>DATFMD010000092.1:0-2382 GCA_035267125.1 Nitriliruptoraceae bacterium
GGTCCGGTCGGCGAACGCCATCACGCCCACGCCCTGCTCGCGGGCGCGCTCGACCACGGTCGCAGCGTCCGGACTGCCGGGTGGCAGGTGGAACACCACGATGTTGGTCTGGACCGTGGCGAGGTCCAGCTCGATCGCGTCGCTCGCGGCCAGACGAGCACCCATCTGGCGCGCGTTGGCATGGTCGTCGGCCAGCCGGTCGACGTTGTGGTCGAGCGCGTACAGCCCGGCAGCGGCCAGGAAGCCGGCCTGGCGCATCGCTCCACCCAGCATCCGTCGGTGGCGCACGGCCCGGTCGATCGTGGGTCGCGAACCGACCAGCACTGACCCCGCCGGCGCACCGAGCCCCTTCGACAACGCCACCCAGGCGAGGTCGAACGGGGCCGCCAACGTGGCGGGCGTCGACGAGGTGGCCACGGCGGCGTTGCACAGGCGTGCCCCGTCCAGGAAGGTCGCCACGTCGTGGGCACGGGCGGCGTCACAGATCCGCTCGACCTCGGTGTGCGGGAACACGATCCCGCCGGCGCGGTTGTGGGTGTTCTCGATGGCGACCATCGTGGTCGGCGGGAAGATCATGTGACCACGCGGCTTGCGCGCGGCCAGGAAGTCGTCGACGGTGAAGGTGCCTGCGGAACCGATCGCGGTGAACTGCACTCCCGCGTTGGCGGCACCCGCCCCGGTCTCGTGCCACACGACATGGCTCTCGCGGCTCACCACGACGTCGTCGCCGGGGTGGGTCAGCACCCGCAGCGCCACCTGGTTCGCCATCGTGCCGCTGGGCACGAACAGGGCTGCCTCCTTGCCCAACAGGTCGGCAACCCGTTCCTGCAGCGCGTTGACCGAGGGGTCCTCCCCGAACTGGTCGTCGCCCACCGGCGCCGCGGCCATGGCTTCGCGCATGGCGGGTGACGGCAGCGTCACGGTGTCGGATCGCAGGTCGATCATGCCGGGCCAGCCGTCGGGTCGGCGGTCGCCGTCGGGTCCGCCCTCTCGCCGGGGTCGGCCGTCGCGGCCGTGCTGGTGACCTCGCCCGGGTCGGCCGCCGCGGGAGCGTCGGCTGCTGCCTCCTCGGCGGCGTTGACCCGACGGACGATTCGGATCACCAGGGCCACCACCGGTGCCGACAGCGTGGCACCGATGATGCCGGCCAGGGAGGCCCCGACGATCGTCGAGCCGAAGATCACGACCGGGTTCAGGGTGAGGCGGCTTTCGGTCAACAGGGTCTGCACGACCGTCTGGACGACGTTCTGGACGACCAGGATGACCACGAGCAACACCAGGGCGACCGTGACACCTCCCGACCCCAGCGCGATGAGCGCCGCGAACGCCCCCGAGAAGATCGCACCCAGGTACGGCACGTAGGACGTCGCGAACGTGACCACCGCGATGGTCATCGCCAACGGGACGCCCAGCAGCGCGGCCGCCCCGCCGATCAGCACCGCCGTGACCAGGCTCGACACCGTCAACGCGATGAAGTACTCCCGCGTCAGGTCGGTCGCGTCGTCGACGATCCCCGTGCCCATCTCGGTCGGGACGCCGAGGTGGCGGGCCACCCATTCGTTGCCTGCACGCCAGTCCTTCAGGACGAAGTACAGCAGGAAGGTGCCCACCAGGATGCCGATGACCAGGGCGGCCGCGCTCGAGAATGCGCTCCCGATGCTGCCGGCCAGACCCTGGACCATGCCCGACGACACGCCGTCTGTCGAGTTCTGCAACCCCGCGACGTCGCGGGGGTCGATCCCGAAGTCATCGAGGACGCCCTGCAGCTGGGTCCAGCCCGCATTGAGCTGTGCGCCGATCTGCTGCGACTGGGACACCAATCCCTCGATCGTGATCACCACGACCACCACGCCGGCGGCCAGCAGTCCCGTCAGCACGATCCCGGCCGCCAGCGCCCGAGGCATGCGCCGCGTGAGCCGGTCGACCAGGGGTTCGAACAGCATCCCGATGACGACCGCGACCACCAGCGGCGCGACCAGTCCCGACAGGGCGGCGGCGGCCGTGTAGACCATTGCCGCGAGGATGATGATGCCGATGAGCATCCATGCCTTCATGCCCGCGGCGCGCAGGCGTGACCCTCGACCCGACCGCCACACGCTGTCATCGCTCACGGTCACCTCCACCGCATAGGACACTTCGCTGAACCCTAGGCTGTGCACCCCCAGGACGTGCTGCCATCGTCACCCGCACCGCGGGACTGAACTGTGCGGTCAGTGGCTGGTCAGCTCTCGCTCGGGGGAGCCCAGGCCCGGGAAGCCGGCATAGGCCGGCAGGGCCGGTTGGCCGCCGAGGTGGCAGTACAGCACGCGCGACCCGGCCGGGATCTCGCCGCTGCGGACCATCCCGATCAACCCGGCCAGCGACTTGCCCTCGTACACCGGG
>DATFMD010000093.1:0-3268 GCA_035267125.1 Nitriliruptoraceae bacterium
CTACTGGGCCCACACCGCCGGCCTCAAGGTCGTGAGCCCGGCGACCGTTGCCGACGGGTACGCGATGACGCGCGCCGCAGTCGAGTCCGATGACCCGATCGTCGTGCTCGAGCCCAAGCGCCGGTACTGGATGAAGGACGACGTCGAGTTGCCGCTCACGACCGAGCCGATCCATCAGGCCGTGGTCCGTCGAGCCGGGGAGGACGTCACCGTCGTGGCGTACGGACCGATGGTCAAGACGGCAATGGAGGCCGCCGACGCAGCCGAGGAGGAGGGCTGGTCGTTGGAGGTCATCGACCTGCGCTCGTTGTCGCCGATCGACACCGACACGCTCGTCGAATCGGTCGAGAAGACCGGACGAATGATCGTCGTGCACGAGGCTGCCCAGACCCTTGGCATGGGGTCCGAGATCGCCGCCCGGGTGCAGGAGCGCGCCTTCTGGCATCTCGAGGCACCGGTCCTGCGTGCGACCGGCTTCGACACGCCCTATCCGCCGGCCATGCTCGAGGAGTTCTGGTTGCCCAGCGTGGACCGCATCCTGGACCGCGTCGAGCAGTCGCTGTCGTACTAGCCGCGAACAGCTTCGCGCCCACGTCCCTGACCGGGTGGGCAATGACCGAGACCACGTGGTCGAGGAGGAATGCCGGATGGCACAGATCAAGGACTTCAAGCTGCCCGACCTGGGTGAAGGACTGGAGGAGGGCGAGATCGTCGAGTGGCACGTTGCCGTGGGTGACGTGATCGAACTCAACCAGACGGTCGCATCGGTCGAGACCGCAAAGGCGGTCGTGGACGTGCCCTCGCCCTACGCCGGCACGATCACCGAACTGGTGGGCGACATCGGCGAGACCCTGGAGGTGGGCTCGGTCTTCGTGCGCATCGACGTCGGTGGTCCCGACGGTGCCGTCGCCGACGACCCGCCCGATGTCGTCGAGGCCGACGACGATGCCGGTGGCGACGCGGGTGGCAACACGGCTGGCGACGATGGCGATGGCCAGGGCACGGCACCTCGGGACGACCGGATGACCGACGCCGAGGTCCAGGACATGGTGCCGACGTCGACCGGACTGGACGCAGACAGTGAACCCCAGCCACTGGTCGGCTACGGCAACCGTGGCGGTGACAGTCGACGCCGCCGGCGTGGTGGGGCGGTGGCCCAGTTCACCTCGGCAGGCCAGGACGAGGGCGCACCCGAGGACGTGGCCGTGCTCGCCAAGCCACCGGTGCGCAAGCTGGCCAAGGACCTGGGCGTCGACCTCGCCACCGTTGCGCCCGGCTCGGGAAACGATGGCGTGATCACGCGCGCCGACGTGCGGGCCGCTGCCGACGCAGCCGCGGATGGGGGAGCCTCCGGCGGTGCGGACGCAGCCGGCAGTGGCATCTCGATGCCGACCCTGGCCAGGGCGACCAAGCGCGAGGAACCGCTGTCGTTGCCGATGCACTTCGCTGCGGCAACCGGTGGCGAGAAGCCCATCCAGGGCTTCCGGGGCCGGGTGCCCGGCGAGGTCGAGGAGGTGCGTGGCGTCCGCAAGCGCATCATCGCCAAGATGTCCCAGTCCCGCCGCGAGATCCCGCATGCACTGTGTCGCACCGATGCCGACGTCACCGACCTGTGGCAGGTGCGCAAGGACCTCACGGAGGCGGCGCGCAGCGAGGGGCTGGATGTCAAGATCACGCCCATGACGTTGGCGATGCGCGCCACGATCATCGCACTGCGTCGCTTCCCGACACTCAACGCCACATTCGACCAGTCGGCGTCCGAACACGGCACCATCACCCTGCACGAGCCCATCCACCTCGGCGTCGCCGTGGACACCGATCGCGGCCTGATGGTGCCGGTCATCAAGGACGCCCACGCCAAGTCGACGCTGCAGTTGGCGGCCGAGACGGCCGTGCTGGCAGCCAAGTGTCGCGACGGCACCGTCAGCCCGGGTGAACTGACCGGCGGCACGTTCACGTTCGACAACTACGGCTCGTTCGGCAACGACGACGGCAACCCGATCATCAACCACCCGGAAGTCGGCATCCTCGGGATGGGCGTGATCCGCGAACGTCCCTGGGTCGTGGACGGCGAGATCACCCCACGCCGGATCTGTTCGTTCACGTTGGCCTTCGACCATCGTGTTGCCGACGGTGGCGAGGCCGGCCGGTTCACGACCTACGTCGCCGACCTGTGTGCGCAGCCCAGCCGACTGCTGCTGCACCTGTGAGCGGGCCCCGCAGGCCCATGGCCGCCGCCGACCGCGACGCCGAGGACACCGCGACATCGGCGGACCCCGCCCCGTCCGCCGAGCCCGATCACGACATCGTCGTGATCGGCGGCGGTCCGGGCGGCTACGCGGTGGCCTTCCGTGCCGCCGCGCGTGGCCTCGACGTTGCCCTCGTCGAGTCCGACAAGGTCGGTGGCACGTGCCTGCATCGTGGCTGCATCCCCTCCAAGGCATCCCTGCACGTCGCCGGGGTCCTGGAGGAGGTGGAGCGCGGCGACCTCATGGGACTGGACCTCAGCCTCAACGCCATCGACGGCACCGAACTGGCGGCGTTCCGCCAGGGCGTCGTGGACAACCTGCACAAGGGGCTGGCGGCGTTGGCCCGGCAGCGCTGCACCGTCATCGCCGGTCGCGGTCGGTTCGACGGTGACGGTCGAGTGGTCGTGGTGGATCCGGACGGCGACGAGCAGGTGGTGGTCGGGCGTCACGTCGTGATCGCGACCGGTTCGACGCCGCGCGTCATCCCGGCCTTCGAGGTCGACGAAGCCGTCGTGCAGACCAGCGACCAGGCAGTGTTCTTCGACACCATCCCGGACCGTGCCGTCGTGATCGGGGCCGGCGCGATCGGCATGGAGTTCGCCTCCATGTGGCAGCCCATGGGCAGTCGCGTCACCGTCGTCGAGGCACTGGACCGCGTCCTGCCACTGGAGGACGCCGACGTCAGCCGCGCCGTCGCCAAGGCGTTCAAGGGCCGCGGCATCGAGGTGCTGACGTCGGCATCCGTCGAGGACATCGATGTCGCCGACGGCATCGCCGAGGTCGTGGTCAGCCATGGCGACGACACCACCGTGTTGGAGGCAGACCGCGTGCTGGTGGCGATCGGGCGTGGACCCCGTACGGCCGACCTGGGCATCGACGACGTGCTCGACGAGCGCGGCTTCGTGGTCGCCGACGCATTCGGCGCCACCGCCGTCGACGGCCTGTGGGCCGTCGGTGACGTGCTGCCCACCCTGGCCCTGGCCCACGCGGCCTTCGTGGAGGGGTTCGTGGTCGCAGAC
>DATFMD010000094.1:0-4418 GCA_035267125.1 Nitriliruptoraceae bacterium
CGGTGGAACTCGCCCCTGGACATGACATCGGCGGTGGCGGTTCCGGTCCCGGTCGCCAGCGCCGTCCCACCGGTGATACAGAACGGCACGTCCGACCCCAGGTCCGCGGCGATGTCGCGCAGGCGATGACGCTCGAGCCCCGAGCACAACACGGCGTTGAGCGCGACAAGGGTGCCGGCTGCATCGGCGGACCCCCCGGCCATGCCGGCTGCCACCGGGATCGACTTGTGCAGGTCCAGTCGGACCGTGGCGACGTCCGCTTCGGCATCGTCGCCTCGCCCGACCAATTCGATGTCGAGTTCTTCCAGCAGTCGTTCGGCCGCTCGCACGACCAGGTTGGTGCCACCGGATGGCACGTCGTCGCCACCGTCATGGTGGAACTCGAGCGCCACCCGGTCAGGACAGTCGCCGGTGCCGAGGTGGCCGATGACCTGCACGCCAACGGTGTCGCAGACGTTGACGCTCTGCAGGATGGTCACGACCTCGTGGTAGCCGTCGGGACGCAGGTGGCCGACCCCGAGGAAGAGGTTGACCTTGGCCGGCACGACGACCGTGGCGCGGTCGCGGCCCCGCCCTTCACCTGCCATCGATGCCGCTCCTGCCGTCGGTCGTCGTGTCGGGAAGGATAGGCCGCAGCCGTCGACCCCATCGTCGACCACCGTCCGGCACGCCGCGGCCAAGGGATCAGCGAACCGGATCAGCGAACCGGATCAGCGGCTCGGATCAGCGGCTCGGATCAGGGGCTCGGATCAGGGGCGGACCAGCGGGCCGGGTGAAGGGGGCGGATCAACGGGCCGGTGCCAGGACATCCGCCAGCCGGACGAAGTCGGCCGCAACCAGGGTCTCGGCCCGCCGTTGCGGGTCGATCTCGGCCGACTCGAGCGCAGCGACACCGGCATCGCCGAAGGACCGCCGCAGGTTGTTGCGCAGGGTCTTGCGGCGTTGTCGGAATGCGACGTCGACGATCGCACCGACCTCGGCTCGACGGACCGGGGCCAGCGCGTCGTCTCGACGCACCGCCCGGACCATGACCGAGTCCACGTTGGGCACCGGCCAGAACACCGACCGCGGGATGGCCAGGTCGATGGCGAGGTCGGCCACGAGTGCCAACTTGATCGACACCGCGCCGTGTGCCGGATCGCCGGGCGTGGCAACCCACCGATCCGCCACCTCGCGCTGCACCATGACGTAGGCGTCGGCCACCACCGTGCCGGCGAGGGCATGCAGCAGCAAGGGCGTGGCAACGTTGTAGGGCAGATTGGCCACCACCCGGACCGGTGGACCATCGACGGGTCCGGCCACGGTGTCGAAGTCGACGTCCATGGCATCCGCGTGCACGATGGTCAGGTTGTCGTGGCCGCCCAGGGTCTCGTGCAGGACGTCCACCAGTCCCGCATCCAGCTCGATGGCGGTGACGTGCCCGGCCTGTTCGACGAGCAGACCGGTCATCGACCCGAGCCCCGGACCGATCTCGACGACGTGGTCGTCGGCGGTCACGTCGGCCGCTGCCACGATCCGTCGCACCGTGTTGGGATCGACGAGGAAGTTCTGCCCATCGGACTTGCGCGGGGCCAGGCCGTGTCGCCTGACCAGTTCACGGACGTCGGTCGGGGTCAGGGTCACCGCAGGCCGAGCTTGTCGCTGCAGGCCGGCCAGGGGCCCCAGCCAGCGGCAGCCTGCAGCCGCGATGCTGCCTCGATCTGCTGCGCCTTGGTCGCCTGCCAGGCGTACTCGGGATAGCTCGACTTCTTCCAGGTGTTCCAGGTCTGCGGGTGGAACTGGAGGCCACCGTCGTACAGACCCACGTTCAGGTCCCAACGACCGTTGGACTCGCACTCTGCGAGGCGGTCCCAGACCGAGCCGCTGGGCGAGGTCGGAGCCTCGGGCTCGGGCTCTGGCTCGGGCGCAGGTGCCGGCGCAGGTGCCGGAGTCGACGACGACGAGGACGAAGACGACGAGGACGAGGACGAAGACGACGAAGGCGAGGACGAAGGAGCGGGTGCGGCAACCACGGGCTCGGGCTCAGGCTCGGGCTCGGGGGGCGGGAGCGGCTTGGCGCCGATCTCGACCACGCGGTCAACGGGCTCGGTCACGTCGGAGGTGACCAGTTCGCGCGAGCGCTCGAGGCCATCCGCGAGTTCCACGCGGTAGGTGTCGACCCGGAGGCCGTCGCTGCCCGCGGTCACCTCACCGTCGTCGCCCACGTACCGGTCCTCGGCCTGCACCCAGTCGGTGTCGAACTCGAGCACGGTCTCCTCGGTCTCCTCGACGACCTCGACTCGCATGACCGTCACGGTGTGTCCGGACGGCACCTGCTCGTCCAGCGGCCGGCTGACGATGTCGTCGTCGCCGAGCTCCACGCCGACGCTAGCCAGCACCTCGGCGGTCGATGCCGGCAGCATCTCGACGAACTCCACGGTGCCGTCGACGGCCACGAAGTAGCTCACCGGTCGGGTGATGTTGATGACGTCACCGTCAGCGGCCGGTGCGCCCATGGCGGGCACGACCTCGGCCGACCTGATGTCGTCGACGCCGGCAGCCTGGACCACGCCTGCGACGTCGTCGGCGACGGTGGCCACCTCGTGTTCGTGGCCATCGACGACGACAGTGAACTGGCCGGCACGTTCGACCTCGATGAGCATGCCGTCGGTCACCTCGGCGTCCACGCCGGGGGTGACCTGGTCACCTTCGTCCAGCGTGACCTCCTGGCTGGCCAGCACCTCGCCGACGGTGCCACTGAACTGCGTCAACGATGTCGTGGTGCCGTCCACGACGAGGTCGAAGCGCTCGACGGCCAGGGCCACCGGCACGACCAGCGCGAGGATGGCCACCACGGCCAGCAGCTTCGACGCGATCCCACGGCCGGGCCGGGACGGACCACCGGAGGACAGCACCGTGGTCGGTGCGTCGGTGGTGCCGCCGGCGGAGGCGCCCGGCGCCGTCGTCGCGGTGGATCCACCGGACGTCGACGTGGTCCTGTCAGGGCTGAGAGTGGTGGACATCAGCTTGCCTTTGCCTGCGTGGAGGGGGCCGCCAGCCCGAAGGCACGACGGGCGTTGGCGCGCACCTGCACGGCCAGTTCGTCGGCATCGACGCCCTGGACCCTGGCGAGTTGCTGCAACACGAGGCCGACCATGGCCGGCTCGTTGGGGGTTCCACGATGGGGGTGCGGGGTCAGGAAGGGAGAATCGGTTTCCGTGAGGAGGAGGTCGCCGGGCACGGCTGCGGCCGCGACGCGCAGGTCCTCCGCATTCTTGAAGGTGACGTTGCCTGCGAACGACATGGACCAGCCGTGCTCGATGCAGGCATCCACGACGTCGAGATCACCCGAGAAGCAGTGCATGACCACCCGGTCGGGCGCGCCGTGGTCGGCCAGGACCCCGAGCGTCTCGGGCCAGGCATCGCGGCAGTGGATGACCAGCGCCTTGTCATGCTGACGTGCAATGTCGATGTGGGCCCGGAACGCCGCCTCCTGCTGGGCGGGCGTGGTCGAGTCCCGGTAGAAGTCCATCCCGGTCTCGCCGATGCCCACGACGTGGTCGTCGCCAGCGAGTCGGTCGATGACGTCGAGCACGGCAGGCGTGGCCTCCATGGCATCGTTGGGATGGATGCCGACCACCGCCACCACGTCGTCGTGCTGGGCCGCGGTGTGCACCGCCTGGGTCGACGACGCCATGTCGGTGCCCACGGTCACCATCAATGACACGTCGGCCGCGCGGGCACGTTCGACCTGGGCCGCCGTGGACATGCCGCGGTGGTGGTCGAGGTGACAGTGGGTGTCGACGTACATCGTGGGGCTCGTGTCGGGCCACGACGCCAGTTGCGGGCGCCAGCCATGGGGAAGTGTGGGGTGGGAGGCACGTGGCGAGGTGCCTCACGACCGAACCATGCTGTCGGGCATTCATCGGCCGCGGAGACGCGCGGACGCACGTGGACCACCCATGGTGGGGGGTGGGGCCAGTGCCGGGGAGTGATCGACCTGTCCGAAGGGACGAGGCATGTCGTTCATCGCCATGAAATTGCGCTGGTTTTGGCGCGACTTCAGCTGTTCACAGCGTCGTAGAGCTGTCTTGTGGTGACATCCGCGCCGGCCGCGACCTGCTTGACCGCAGCCCGTGGTGCCAGGCCCGCTGCCTGCAGCGCCCGCACGCGGGCGACCAATTCCTCCATGCTGGCCTCGACCTGCTCCTCCGGCGCACCGGCCACCACCAGCGTCAGCTCCCCCCGCAGGTCGCTCGCCCGAGCTGCCAAGTCGTCGAGCGACCCACGCAGGTACTCCTCGTGCAGCTTGGTGAGTTCGCGTCCCAGCACGGCCCGGCGATGGCCGCCGCAGGCCTCCGCCAGGTCGGAAAGATCGGCTTCCGCCCGGTGGGGGGTCACGAACACGACCATCGTTCGGCGCTCATGGGCCAACTCTT
>DATFMD010000095.1:0-2761 GCA_035267125.1 Nitriliruptoraceae bacterium
GGCCATGCTCGGGCTCTCGCTGGCGTTGCCATCGGAACTCACCAGCGTGTGACGCCACCGGCGTGGTGCCGACGCCCCTTTCGCCGGTGGCGGGCGCGCTCACCGCCGCGGCGAGGGGCCTATCCTGCAGGGGTCCGGGACCCAGCAATGGGGTCCACGTCTGCAAAGGGCTGGATTCGTGACCTCGAGCATCGAACGAGTCGGCGTCGTCGGTTGCGGGACCATGGGTGCCGGCATCGCGGAGATCGTTGCCCGAAACGGGCTGCAGGTGCGGTTCGTCGAGCTCGACGAGGAGGCTGTCGAGGCCGGGTTCTCCCGCATTCGCCGATCGCTGGATCGCCAGGTTCGGCGTGAGCGCCTGACCACGGAGCAGGCCGACGAGATCGCTGCCCGCATCGACGGTTCGGCCGATTGGACCGTGCTGGGTGATGCAGACCTGGTCGTGGAGGCCGTGCCGGAGCAGTTGGCACTCAAGCAGGAGGCGTTCGAACGCATCGACGCCGTCGTGCCCGCGACCACGATCATCGCGACCAACACCTCGTCGTTGCCGGTCATGGACATCGCGGTGCACGCGTCCTTGCCCAACCGTGTGCTCGGGTTCCACTTCTTCAACCCGGCACCGGTCATGAAGCTGATCGAACTGGTGCGCACGGTCGTGACCGACGAGGCCGTCGTCGCGACCGCACGCGAGTTCGCCGAGTCCATCGGCAAGTCACCGGTCGTGGTGGGGGACCGGCGCGGATTCATCGCCAACCAGTTGCTGTTCCCCTACCTCAACCAGGCCGTGCAGATGGTCGAGGAGGGCTACGCGACCAAGGAGGACGTCGACAACGCCATGCGCTTCGGTGCCGGGCTGCCGATGGGGCCGCTGGCGCTGGTCGACCTGGTCGGGCTGGACACGATGGTGGGCATCATGGACGCCGTCCACTCGCAGTTCGACGACCCACGGTTCGCGCCGCGTCCGATCCTCAAGCAACTGGTGGCGGCCGGCTACAGGGGTCGCAAGTCAGGACGTGGGTTCTACACCTACGAGCGTCCGGGTTCCAGCCGGATGGTGGCGTCGGAAGGCGAACGGGCGGCGGCTGATCCGTCGCTGATCGAGGGCTGGACCCGAGTCGGCGTGGTCGGCACCGGCACCATGGCGACGGGAATCGTCGAGGTGTGTGCCAAGGCTGGCTTCGAGGTCGTGGTCCGCGGTCGCAGCACGGCCAAGGCGCAGGCCGTGGTGACCGGCGTGGGTGCGTCCATGCAGCGGATGGTCGACAAGGAACGCATGGCGGCCGCGGACCGCAGCGCGTGCCTGGACCGGATCACGGCCACCGAGGACTTCGCCGACCTGGCTGGGTGCGACGTGGTCGTCGAGGCGGTTGCCGAGGACCTCGAGGTCAAGCGCGGCATCTTCGCCCAGTTGGCCGCGGTCCTCGACGAGGACGCGGTCATCACCACGACGACGTCGTCGCTGCCGGTCATCGAATGTGCCATGGTGACCGACCGTCCCGAACGGGTCGTGGGCCTGCACTTCTTCAACCCGGCCGCGATCATGAAGTTGGTCGAGATCGTGCCGACCGTGCGCAGCGACGACACCGTCACCGAGTCCGCGCGTGCGTTCGTGGACCGGCTGGGCAAGGTCGGGGTCCTGGCCGGTGACCGGGCCGGGTTCATCGTCAACGCACTGCTGTTCCCGTACCTCAACGACGCGATCAGGATGCTCGACTCGCACTACGCGACCGCCGAGGAGATCGACACGGCCATGAAACTGGGCTGTGGCTATCCGATGGGACCGTTCGAACTGCTCGACGTCGTCGGGCTTGACGTCTCCCTGGCGATCATCCATCGCCTGCACGCAGAATTTCGCGAACCATCGTTCACACCTGCCCCCCTGCTCGCCCACATGGTCGGAGCAGGCTTCTCGGGGCGCAAGGCCGGAAGGGGTTTCTACATCCATGGCTGACCGGAAGAGCAAGAACTCATCACGCAAGCAGGACGCCTCGGGCTGGGCTCGTCTGGTGTCGAGGATGGAGCGGGAAGGCGAGGACGGCGAGTACGAACTGATGCCCGGCATCGTCGTGCGGGATGGTCGCATCGCTCCTGGCGCCAATGCCACCGACCCCACCACATGGGTGGAACTGGCGAAGTTCGTCGGGGCGGCGGGCCGGCTGTTGTGGTCCGTCATGCGCGATCCGCGAGTGCCGGTGCGGGCCAAGGTCGTGGCCGGCGCTGCCGCCGCGTACGCGATCTCACCGATCGACGTGGTGCCCGACTTCGTCCCGACTGCCGGCTACGTCGATGACGTGTTCGTCATCGTCGGCTCGCTGCGCTACCTGGCGAACCTGTCCGGCTACGAGGTGTTGCGTGAGCACTGGTCGGGCAGCGACGAGGGCTTCGCGATCCTGATGGGTCTCGTCGGGCCATGAATCCGCAGTCATGAGCGCCCTCGATGTCCCCGGTCACGACGGCTGGGTGGTGCGTCGAGTCGCCGCTGCGCGTGCCTTCAAGGACTACACCTGCCCCAACTGTGGCAATCGCATCGATCGCGGCAGTGGCCATGTCGTGGCCTGGCCCGACCAGTTGCCCGACCTGCGGCGTCACTGGCACCACCACTGCTGGCGCGTGGCTGCCCGAGCCGGGAGGGTGTGGTGAGCCGCGCACGCGAGGTCGACGAGCCGTCGACCGTCGTCGTCCGGGAGGCGCGACGTGGCGACGCGGATGCCATCCGGGACATCGACCGCCTGGTCCAGACCCCAGCGGTGTCGCCCGGTGA